>NZ_CEEDMJ010000024.1:0-61547 GCF_979255925.1 Kineococcus sp. AC630 | reverse complement strand
GTCCCCGCGCCGGCCACCCGGAACACCCGCCCCGCCGCGGCCCACCGCGCCCTTCCCGCCCGGCGCGTCCCCCGCGCCGTGGAACTGGGCGACGCCGAGTCCGGCGCCGTCCTGACCGCGCTGCTCGCCGGTCTGCGCGCTGTGCCCGAGAAGCCCGTCGTCGACGTCCGCACCCGGGCTCTCGACGCGCTCCGCGCGCTGTGGCAGCGCATCGACGTCGACGGCCTGGCCCTGGTCGCCAAGGCCGGGATCGGCGCCTCGCTCGTCTTCACCGTCGTCCTGCTGGCGTGGCTGGCCTCCGCCGGCCGCCTCGGCTGACCCCCGCCCCGAACGCCCAGGAGAACGCCGTGTCGCTGCTCGTCCGCCGTCCCGCCCGCTACGTCCCGCGCCACTCCACCCGCGAACTCGCGCGGCAGTGGTCGGGGGACCAGGTCATCGACCTCACCGACACCGGCGAGACGCCGGCGCAGGACGTGCTCGCGTCCGTGCTCGCCGGTCTCGACGAGCTCGACCGCGCGGGTCGCGCCTGACGTCAGCCGCGCGGCACGAACCGTGCGACGCACTCCACGTGGTGCGTCTGCGGGAAGAGGTCGAAGGCGCGGAGCCCGTCGAGGACGTAGCCGTGCTCGGCCAGGAACGCGCTGTCCCGGGCGAGCGCGGCGGGATCGCAGGCGACGTAGGCGATCACGCGCGCACCCAGCGCCGCGATCCCCTGCACCGCCTCGCGACCCGCGCCCGAACGCGGCGGATCGAGCACGACGACGTCGACCCGACGGGACGTGAGCTCCACGTCGGTCAGCGACTCCTCGACGGAACCGGCCCACAGCTCGACGTGCTGCTGCCCGTGCAGCGAGCGGCGGGCGTCGCGCACGGCGCGTTCCTCACCCTCCACGGCGAGCACGCTCCCCTCCTCCCCGACGGCGTCGGCGAGCAGGGCCGTGAACAGGCCCGCCCCGGAGTACAGGTCCAGCGCGCTCTCCCCCGGCTGCGGCTCGAGCGCGGCGAGCACGGCCTCGCCCAGCACGGCCGGAGCCGCGGGGTGGACCTGCCAGAACCCGGCCCCGCCGACGCGGAACGCGTGCTCCTGACCCCGCACGGTGATCCGCTCGCCGACCCAGGTGCGGCCGGACACCCGGTGCAGTCCCTCGGGGGTCCGCACCGCCACGGAGGCGTCGGGCAGCTTCGGCAGGTTCGCGTGCCGTGACGGCGTCGGGGTGATCACCACCAACGGCGGGGCGCCGTCGGAACCCGCGGCGACCTCGACGGTCTCCACGTTGCCGAAGCGCTGGTCGAGGACCCCGCTCTCGATCACGGCACGGGTGCTGATCGGGCAGTCCTGCACGGGGACGACGTGGTGCGAGCGGTGTCCGCGCAGACCGGTGCGCCCCTCGGCGTCGACGGCGAACTGGGTGCGGGTGCGCCAGCGCAGACCCTCGGGCCCCGCCAGCGGCGCCTCCTCGACGACGACCTCGAGGTCGAGGCCGGCGAGGCGGTGCAACTGCTCGGCGACGACCCGGGCCTTCAGCTCCCGCTGCTTGGCCGGTGTCGCGTGCTGGAAGTCGCAACCCCCGCACATCCCCGGCCGGGCCACGGGACAGGCCGGCTCGACCCGCGCCGGGTCGGCGCGCAGCACCCGGACGGCGTCGGCGCGCCAGAACTTCGCGCTCGCCGCCCCCTCGGTGATCCGGGCCACGACCCGTTCACCGGGCAGGGCGTGGCGGACGAAGACGACGCGTCCCTCGTGCCGGGCGACGCAGTGCCCGCCGTGGGCGACCGGGCCGACCTCGAGCTCGACCTCGGTCCCGGCGGCGTCCGGACCCGCCTCGGGGCGGGACGCCCGCGCTCGGGTCCGACGGGCTCGGGTGGGACTGCTCACTTGATCTCCTCGCTGGGGGCGGGACCGAAGGTTCCCCGCCGCACGACCCCGGGGGCGGCACGTTCGACGCGGTCCTCCAGACCCTCGGAACTGCTGAGCTGCCACGGGACGCTGGCGACCATCACCCCGGGCTGGTAGCGCAACCGGGCGCGCAGGCGCAGCGCCGACTGGTTGTGCAGCAACGTCTCCCACCAGTGGCCCACGACGTACTCGGGCACGTAGACGATGACGAGGTCGCGCGGGTACCGCTTGCGCAGCGCCTTGACGTGGTCGACGACGGGCCGGGTGATCTCGCGGTACGGGGAGTCCAGCACGGTGAGCGGGATCGGGATCCCCATCTCCTCCCACCGCTTCTGCAGCGCCGCGCTCTCCTCCGGTTCGACGGCCACCGTCACGGCCTGCAGCTCCGTGGGTTTGGCGGCCCGGGCGAAGGCCAGCGCCCGCAGCGTCGGCTTGTGGATCTTCGACACGAGCACGACGCTGCGCACCCCCGTCGGCAGCGCCTTGGGCTTGGAGTCCGGACCGATCTCGAGCTCGCGGCTCACCGACGTGTAGTGGCGCCGGATGAGCTTCATGTTCACGAAGACGAAGACCATGGCGATGATCGCGATGTAAGCGCCCTGGGTGAACTTCGTCAGCAGGACGATGACGAGGACGAGACCGGTGAGGCCCAGGCCGATGCTGTTGATGACGCGCGAGCGCCGCATCGAGGCGCGCTTGGCCGGGTCGGTCTCGGACTTCAGGTGACGGGTCCAGTGCCGGATCATCCCGGTCTGGCTCATCGTGAAGGAGACGAACACCCCGATGACGTAGAGCTGGATGAGGCGGGTGACCTCGGCGTCGAAGGCGACGATGAAGCCGATCGCGACGAGCGCGAGCGCGATGATGCCGTTGGAGAAGGCGAGCCGGTCCCCGCGGGTGTGCAGCTGCTTGGGCAGGAAGCCGTCGCGGGCCAGGATCGAGGCGAGCACCGGGAAGCCGTTGAAGGCGGTGTTCGCGGCGAGCACCAGGATGATGCCGGTGGCCGCGGTGACGACGTAGAAGGCGACCGGGAAGTGGTCGAAGACCGTCGCCGCGAGCTGGCCGATGATCGGGTCCTGCACGTAGCTGTCGCCGACGGGGACCCCGTTGCGCAGCAGCTGGGTCGCGGGGTCCTCGGCGAAGCGGATGTGGGTCAGGTTGGCCAGGGCGATGATGCAGACGAGCATCGTGACGCTGAGGGTCCCCAGCAGCAGCAGCGTCGTCGCCGCGTTCTTGCTCTTGGGCTTCTGGAAGGCCGGCACCCCGTTGCTGATGGCCTCCACCCCGGTCAGCGCGGCGGCCCCGGAGGAGAACGCCCGCAGGATGAGGAACGCCCCGGCCACGCTCGTGAGGCCGCCGGAGAGGTCGTGCTCGGCGGCGAGGTCGAAACCGGCGCTCGGGGCCTGCGGCAGCGTCCCGCCCAGCAGCCGGACGAAGCCCCAGATCGCCATGCCCAGCACCGAGAACATGAAGACGTAGACGGGGATCGCGAAGGCGGCGCCGCTCTCGCGCAGCCCCCGCAGGTTCGCCGTCATGAGCAGCAGCACGAGCACCACGGCGAAGGCCGCCTCGTGCCCGCGCAGGACGGGGATCGCCGCCGCCGCGTACTGGGCCCCCGAGGAGACCGACACCGCGACGGTCAGCACGTAGTCGACCAGGAGCGCGCTGCCGACGGTCAGGCCGGCGTTGGGCCCGATGTTGACGGTCGCGACCTCGTAGTCACCGCCCCCCGAGGGGTAGGCGTGCACGTTCTGCCGGTAGGACGCGACGACCGTGAACATGACCACCACCACCGCGGCGGCGATCCACGGCGAGAGCGTGTAGGCCGCGATCCCCGCGATCGAGAGGGTCAGGAAGATCTCGTCCGGTGCGTAGGCGACCGAGCTGAGGGCGTCGGAGGCGAACACGGGCAAGGCGATGCGTTTGGGGAGCAGGGTCTCGGACAGTCGTTCGCTGCGGAACGGCCGCCCCACCAGTACGCGCTTGATCGCGTCCGTCACAGAGGGCACGTCTGGAGATGCTAGGCGGTGACCGGGTGTGCGCCGTGCTCGGAGCGCGCCCCAGGCGGTAGCGTCTGACCCGTGCACTTCGTGATCATGGGCTGTGGCCGGGTGGGGTCGAGCTTGGCCCTCACCGTCGAGCAGCGGGGCCACAGCGTCGCGGTCATCGACCAGAACGCCGACGCCTTCCGCCGACTCGGCCCGACCTTCGCGGGCCGGCGGGTGACCGGGGTCGGCTTCGACCACGACACCCTGGTCGAGGCCGGCATCCACGAGGCCGGCGCCTTCGCCGCGGTGTCGTCGGGGGACAACTCCAACATCCTCGCCGCGCGTGTCGCCCGCGAGAAGTTCGACGTCGACAACGTCGTCGCCCGCATCTACGACCCGGGTCGTGCCGAGATCTACCAGCGCCTGGGCATCCCCACCATCGCCACCGTGCGCTGGACGGCGGACCAGGTCCTGCGTCGGCTCGTGCCCCAGGGGGCGCTGAGCGAGTTCCGCGACCCCTCCGGACGGGTGGTGCTCATCGAGACGCCCGTGCACGAGGACTGGACCGGGAAGCCGCTCTCGGCCCTGGAGGCCGCGGCCGGGGTGCGCGTCGCCTACGTGACGCGGCTGGGTCAGGGGGTCGTCCCGACCCGCGGCATGGCCTACCAGGACGGCGACATCGTCCACGTGGTCGTCGCCGACGAACGACAGCCGCAGGCCAGCGCCGTGCTCGCCGCGGCCCCGGAGGAGGGTTCCTGATGCGCGTCGTCATCGCCGGCGCCGGGATCGTCGGCCGGTCCATCGCCCGTGAGCTGCTCGGCAACGGTCACCGGGTGCTGCTCATCGACCGCAGCCCCACGGCCATGAAGATCACCAGCGTCCCCGATGCGCAGTGGCTGCTCGCCGACGCCTGCGAGATCGCCAGCCTCGACGAGGCCGAACTCGCCGACTGCGACGTCGTCGTCGCCGCGACCGGCGACGACAAGGCGAACCTCGTGGTGTCGTTGCTGGCCAAGACGGAGTACGGCGTCCCGCGCACGGTCGCCCGGGTGAACAACCCCAAGAACGAGTGGCTCTTCGACGAGGCGTGGGGGGTGGACGTCGCGGTGTCGACGCCGCGGCTCATGACCGCCCTGGTCGAGGAGGCCGTGAGCGTCGGCGAACTCGTCCGGCTCTTCACCTTCCAGCAGGGCCGTTCCTCGATGTCGGAGTACACCCTCGAGGAGGGGAGCCCCGTCCTGGGGCGCACCGTCGGCGAGGTCGTGTTCCCCGAGGACACGGTGCTCGTCGCGATCGTCCGCTCCGAGCGGCCACTCCCCCCGACCCCCGACGACGTGCTCGAAGCCGGGGACCACCTGCTCTTCCTCTCCGTGCCCGACGCCGAGGCCGCGCTGCGGACGATGCTGGGGACCCCGTGAGCGAGGAGAGCCCCACCGCGAAGATCGACGAGCTCGTCGCGAAGAGCACCGGCTGGCGCGGGGACGTGCTGGCGCAGGCCCGCGCGGCGATCCTCGAGGCCGATCCCGGCGTCGTCGAGGAGTGGAAGTACATGGGCGCCCCGGTGTGGTCGCTGGGTGGGACCCTCGTCGTCGGGAACGTCTTCAAGGAGAAGGTGAAGCTGGGTTTCCTCTGGGGCGCCTCGCTCCCCGACCCCGACGGGTTGTTCAACGGTGAACTCGGCGGCAACCAGCGCCGCAGCGTGGAGTTCTCCGAGGGCGACGAGGTGCGCGTGGAACCCCTGAAGGCCTTGGTGCGCGCCGCGATCGAGCACAACGCGACCAAGGCCGGGAAGAAGCGCTGAGCCGGGGCTCAGACCTCGGCGACGGGTTCCGGATCGACCGAGGGAGCCAGCGGGGTGTTCCCCTTGAGCAGCATCAGTCCGGCGATCGCGATGCCCGCCACCAGCAGCGGCCAGCCCAGGACCAGCTTGCTGATGGCCAGCGCCGTCGTGTTCCCGCTCAGGTAGAGCGGTAGCTGCACGGCGGCGCGGACGACGTAGCCCGCGAGCAGCAGCCCGGTGAGCTTCTGGCAGAGCGACACGATGCCCTTGTCCCGTCGCCAGGCGGTCGGGTCCTCGGTGACGGCGCCGACGAGGAAACCCACGACGGGCCACCGCGCGAGCATCGAGAGCGCGAACACCACGGCCAGACCGAGGTTGAGCAGGATGCCGGGCAGGAACACGTCCTGGGCCCGTCCCGTGCGGGAGGCGATGAAGGCCGCGACCGCGGTGGTGAGGATCCCGCCCAGCGCGTGCTGGAGGGTCTCCCGGCGGGCGACGCGGGCCACGAGGGCGACCAGCAGCACCGCGAGGGAGGCACCGACGGAGACCTTGAGGTCGTGGGTCACGAGCCAGCTGACCAGGAAGGCCAGCGCGGGTGCGGCGGAGTCGAGCAGGCCTCGCCACCCACCCAGGGCCGTCGACAACCGTGTCCGGACGAGGTCCTCGACGGTGGTGGGCGGAGTGCTCGGGGGAGGTGGCGAGGGACTCACGCCTTCTCGGAGCAGAGCAGTTCGTAGACGGGGTTGAAGATCACCCGCTGGCCGTCGTCGCACGCGACGAGACCTCTCGCCTTCACCCGGCGCCCGGGCTCGACCCCGGCGATCCTGCGGCGGCCGAGCCAGACCAGCGACACCGAGCCGGACCCGTCGAACAGCTCCGCCTCCAGCGCCGGCACACCACCACGGGGCCGCAACGTCACCGACCGCAGGGTCCCGCACACGCAGGCCTTGGTGCGATCCGGGATCTGACCGCACGGGGTCCCGCCCTGACGGACGGTCTCCTCCTGCGCCTCCTCGGCAGCCAGGTCGGACTCGGAAGCGGTGAAACGCGCGAGCGCACGCCGCCAGAGCGGCGCACTCAGCACTGAGGACTTCGGCACGGCACCCACGATAGGCCCCTTCACACGGTCGGAGGGAACAACACCACCCGATGTGGCGATGTTCCTCAGCGCACCTCGGTGATCTCGGGTCCGCGCTCGAACGGCTTGAGCTCTTCGCGCCCACCGTTCTGCCCGGGGGCACCCTCGGCCTCGACGGCGGCCTCCGGCTGCTCCGGCTGGGGCGGCAGCGTGAGGGGGATGAGCTCGCGCGGGGCCATGGCCTCCCCGCCGCGGACGACGACGACGTCGCGGACGACGGCCTCGAGCTCCGCGGCCGCCGCCGCGTCGTGCCCGGCGTGCCCGGAGAAGACGGCGCGCAGGAACCACCGGGGGCCGTCGATGCCGGCGAACCGGGTCGGCTGGTGGGCCGTGCGGCCGTCCTCGGTGCGCACGGGCAGGCGGCAGAGCAGTTCGCGGCCCAGCGGGCCGTCCTGCTCCTCCGAGGTGCCGCCCTGGGCCACGACGGCGGCGGCGATCTCCTCGCGGATCTCGTCCCAGACACCGGCGCTGCGGGGCGCGGCGAAGGTCTGCAGCTGGACCGTCGAGCCGTTCATCCCGATCGTCACCGCGATGACGCGCTGGGTGGCCTCCTCGACCTCGAAGCGCAGCTCCATGCCCTCGCGGCCGGCCAGGCGCAGACCGCCGAGGGCGAGCCGGGCGTCGTCCTCGTCGACCTCGGACTCGTCGTAGGGACCGTCGGTCCGGTCGAAGGTCTCGCTCGCGACGGCCTTGGCGGGGGCGCCGGCCGCGGCGGCCGCCTCGGCCTCGGGGTCGCCGACGACTCCGGCGGCCGCGGAGACGGTCTCGTCCTCGGAGAGGTCTGGACCGGGACCGGCGTCGGTCTTGCCCTTGCGGCGGTTGAACAGGCTCACGGTCGCTCCTCGCGGGACGGGCTGCTGGTCGGGGTGGTCTGGAGGGCGTCGCTGCCGCCGGTCGAGCCGTGGCCACCGGCGCCGCGCACGGACTCCGGCAGCTGCGCGGCGGGGACGAAGCGCACCCGCTCGACCCGCTGGACGACGAGCTGGGCGATTCGGTCACCCGAGTGCAGCTCGACGGCCTCACGCAGGTCGGTGTTGTGCAGCGTGACGCGGATCTCGCCGCGGTACCCGGCGTCGACGGTGCCCGGCGCGTTGAGCGTGGTGAGACCGCGCTTGGCGGCGAGCCCGGAACGGGGGACCACGAAGGCGGCGTAGCCCTCGGGGAGGGCGATGGAGACGCCGGTCGGGACGGTGACCCGCTCCCCCGGCCCGACGACGACGTCGACGCGCGTGGTGAGGTCCGCCCCGGCGTCGCCCGGGTGGGCGTAGGTCGGCAGGGCCTCGGGGACGGTGAGCACCGTCTCGACCGCGAGGGTCTGCTGGAGCTGATCGGTCACGGGGCTCGACACTACCGTTGCGCCCGCGCGTGCGACCCTGACCGGGTGCAGAGCGTGACGCAGGAGACGGGGTGGGACGGCCGCGAACGCTGGTGGCCGGCCTTCACGAGCTGGTTGACGTGGTTGCCGGCCGTCTTCGGGGGTGCCTTCATCGCCTTGCCGATCTGGGGCCCCAGGGGCGCGCTGATCGGTGCGGTGGTGGGGGCGCTGTTCGGCGTCGGGGTGCTGTTGAGCCTGTCCTGGTCGACGAGCCTGACCGACACGGAGTTCCGCGTCGGACGGGCCCGGCTGCCGCTCGCTGTCGTCGAGCAGGTCGACGTCATCGCGAAGGGTGAGCGGCGGGCCGCGCTGGGGCCCGGGCTGGACGCCCGGGCCCACCTCGCGATCCGTTCCTGGATCCCCACCGCGGTGCGGATCCACCTGGCCGACCCGACCGACCCCACCCCCTACTGGGTGGTCTCGACGCGTCAGCCGCAGCGGCTGGCCGCCGAGATCAGGCGGCGCAGTCGTTGCAGATGATGCGCCCGTCGGGCGCGTTGTAGAGCTGACTGCGGTGCACCACCAGGAAGCAGCTGGTGCACGTGAACTCGTCCTGCTGACGCGGGAGGACCCGCACCGACAGCTCTTCGTTGGAGAGGTCGGCGCCGGGCAGCTCGAAGCCCTCGGCCGCTTCCGTCTCGTCCTCGTCGACCGTGCCCGAGCTCTTGTCCGTCCGCCGGGCCTTCAGCTCCTCGATGGAGTCCTCGGGCTCGTCGTCGTTCTTGCGCGGTGCGTCGTAGTCGGTCGCCATGACCCTGCCTCACACTCCATGCCGTCTCGTGGTGCGCTCACCGGACTTCCGGTGCGGCGAGCTCAACACCGCTCGTGCTCGATCCATGCCCGCCCGGACGTCCGGGGACGTGGTCGAGCGAGCACGCATCATGACCTACCCGCGCGCCCAGTTCGAACCGGGGCGGGTCGCAGGACGCTCGCACCCCACGACGCACTTCCGTCCCGCCGTGCACAAGCGTGCTCACACAACGCCTTTGGGGCGTCCGCCATCGTCCACAGACGGACACCCCGGGAGTTGGCCGCGAGGCCGCGGGGCCGTACTCTGAACGCGTCCCCGCCGATCGGCCGCTCGTCCCACGCGCCCAGCGTCGGGCCGCGAGCGCCGGGCCCCCGAGCAGTCCAGGGAGGTGCCGTACCCGTGCAGGAACCCATCTCGTCCCCCACGTTCGTGGCCGAACTGTCCGAGCGCGTCCAGCGGACGCGCGCCACGATCGACTCCGCCGCCGCGAACGGCGACGACGACCTCGCTCAGGCCTTCCTGGACGACCTCGAGGCCCTCGTGGACCTCGCCGCCGCGCACGACGTGGCCCTGCCCGACACCGTGGCCTACCTCGCGGACCACCAGCACGGTCGCGTCCTCGACCTGCGGTCCAGCACGAGCTGCGCGACGGCCTGATCGGCCTCGATCCACCTCGACGCAGCGAAGCCTGACCCTCGACCCGAGGGTCAGGCTTCGTCGTTCCCGAGGGCCTTCCGCAGGTGTTCGTGCAGGTCAGAGCCTGCGGCGAGCAGTCCGTGGGAGCCGGCCGGCCCTCCGTCGAAGTCCGTCACGACGGCTCCGGCCTCGGTGGCCACCAGGAGCCCCGCCGCGAAGTCCCAGGGGTTGAGCCCCCGCTCGTAGTAGGCGTCGACGCGACCCGCGGCCACCGAGCACAGGTCGAGCGAGGCCGTCCCGACGCGTCGCAGGTCCCGGACCCGTGGGAGCAGCTGCGCCACCACCGCGGCCTGCTCGGCCCGGCGCCCGGCGTCGTAGCCGAAGCCCGTGGCGACCAGCGCCTGACCGAGCCGGGGTCCGGCGGAGGTGGTGAGGCGCCGCGTCCCCCGGCTGTCGGTCAACGTCGCCCCCAGGCCCCGGGCCGCCGTCCAGGTCTCCGACTGGGAGGGGTCGACGACGGCTCCGGCCAGCACCGTCCACGTCGCCGGGTCGGGCCGTTCGGGTGATTCCTCGTCGAGGACGACCGCGACGCTCACCGCGTAGGCCCGCAGGCCGTAGAGGTAGTTGACGGTGCCGTCGATCGGGTCGACGACCCACGTCAACCCGCTGCGCCCGGGCTCGAAGCCGCCCTCCTCGCCGAGGAAGGCGTCCTCGGGGCGCAGCCGGGCGAGTTCGGTCCGCAGCAGCTGCTCGGAGGCGGTGTCCATGGCCGTGACCACGTCGGTGGGGCTCGACTTCGTCGCGGCGACCTCGACCCGGTCCGGACGCCCCGCGGAGATCAGCTCCCCCGCGGCCAGGGCGACCGTGACGGCGATCTCGCGCAGCTGCGCGACGTCGGGTGCGGGGCGGCTCACCCGTGGGCCACGGCGGGGGCCCGGAAGTCCTCACCGGTCGCCGCCGGCAGGGCGACCCGCAGGTTGCGGCAGCAGTCGACCGGGCAGACCGTGTGCGAGGCCCCGAGGGCACCGCTGGTGGGTCGGGCGGGGTGCCCGCCCCGCGCCTCCTCGGCACGTTCCTCGACGAGGTCGACGAGACCGGCGACGAACTGCGCGTGCGCCCCGACGGTGGCCGCGCGGGAGAAGGGCAGGCCGATCTCCTCGGCGGTCTCCGCAGCCTCGGTGTCGAGGTCGAACTTGACCTCCATGTGGTCGCTGACGAAGCCGATCGGGGCCACGACGACGCCCGGCACGCCGTCGGCGTGCAGGGCGCGGAGGTGGTCGTTGACGTCGGGTTCCAGCCACGGCTGGGTGGGCGGGCCGCTGCGGGAGCAGTACACGAGGTCCCAGGGCAGGTCGTGCCCGGCCCGCAGCGAGGCCTGGCGGGCGACCTCGGCGGCCACGGCCTCGTGCTGGCGCACGTAGGCGCCGCCGCCCGCGGCCGGCGGCCCGGAGACGTCGTTCATGGCGTCCGGGATGCTGTGGGTGACGAAGACCACCCGGGCCCCGGTGCGGGTCTCGGCGGGGAGGTCCTCGAGGGCGTCGGCGACCGCCTGGGCGTTGACCTCGGTGAAGGCCGGGTGGTTGAAGTAGTGGCGGATCTTGTCGACCTCGAGCTCGCGCCCCTCCTCGGCCAGGGCCTGCAGCGACTTCCCGAGGTCCTCGCGGTACTGCCGGCAGCTGGAGTAGGAGGAGTAAGCGCTGGTGAAGACGGTGAGCACCTTGCGGGCCCCGGCCTCGTGCGCCTCGCGCAGGACGTCGGTGACGTAGGGCTCCCAGTTGCGGTTGCCCCAGAGCAGCGGCAGCCCACCGAGCCCCCGGGCGTCGAGCTCGACGCGCAACTGGGTCAGCAGTTCCTTGTTCTGGTCGTTGATCGGGCTGCGCCCGCCGAAGTGCAGGTAGTGCTCGGCGACGGCGGCCAGGCGTTCGCGCGGGATGCCGCGGCCGCGGGTGACGTTCTCCAGGAACGGCATCACGTCGTCGGGGCCCTCGGGGCCACCGAAGGAGAGGAGCAGGAGGGCGTCGTACGGGGTCGCGTCACTCACGTCGTCATTCTCAGCACACCGTGCGGGTGTGCGCGCCCCGGGGTCGGAGGTGGCAGAGTGCACCCGCGATGATGATCGACCACACACAGCCGGGAGGACGCCCCTCATGCAGGACCTGAGGCTCGTCGGGGTCCACGACGACGGGGAGCACGTCGTGCTCGTGGCGACCGACGGCAGCCGGTACCGGTTGCGGGTCGACGAGGCGTTGCGCGCGGCCGTGCGCCGTGATCGCGCCCGCCTGGGTCAGCTGCAGATCCAGATGGAGGCGCAGCTGCGGCCCCGCGACATCCAGGCCCGGATCCGGGCCGGGGAGACCGCCGAGGACGTGGCCGCCGCGGGTGGGCTGACGCTGGAGCACGTCCGCCGCTACGAGGGACCGGTCCTGGCGGAACGGGCCCACGTGGTCGGCCTCGCCCGGCGCACGCCGTACGGGCGTTCCTCGGTCGCGGGCAGCCTCGACGACGTCGTGGTCTCCCGCCTCTCCGCCCGTGCCGTCGACCCCGAGGGTGCCCGCTGGGACGCCTGGCGCGAGGACGACGGGTCCTGGACGGTGCAGTGCGAGTTCGTCGCCGGTGGCCGTGGCCGCGTCGCCCGCTGGGGGTTCGACGCGAGCGCCCGGGTGCTGTCCGCGCTCGACGACGAGGCCCGCTGGCTGAGCGAGGAGGAACCGAGCGAACCGGGGCCGCTGCCCGCCCGTCGGCTCGTCTCCGTCAACGGTGAGGGCCGCGCCGGCGACCGCTCCGGCGAGCGCGTCTACGACGTCGAGGCCGACGGCGGGGTCCGGACCAACCAGACCGACGACCTGCTCGACGCCCTCGACCACCAGCGCGGGGTCCGCCCCGAGTCCGCGCAGCCGCCGGCCCCCGACAACTCCGGATCGGCCCCGCGCGTCGACGACCTGACCGCCGACCCGCCGCCGGCGCACCCCGCGGCCTCCGCCCCCGACGAACTCGAGGACCGGACGGTCCTGCCCGGCCACGAGCCGGGACCGGTCGAGGCCGAGGAACCGGAGGCCCTCGAACCGGAGGCCCTCGAACCGGAGGCCGTCGAACCGGAACCGACCCCGGAGCCCGAACCGGAGATCGCGGCGGAGGCTCCTGTCGAGAAACCCGCTCCCCGACGCCGCAACCGCTCCGCCGGCCGCAGCGGCGGTTCCTCGGGCTCCAAGCGCCCGAGCGTCCCGAGCTGGGACGACATCATGTTCGGGACGAAGAAGGACTGATCAGCAGAAGACGGAGAAGAGCGGCACGAGGCGTTCCAGGTCGGAGAGCGCCCCGTGCTGTCCGACCAGGCGCAGGGTCTCGGGCCGCATCCGGGCGGAGTTCACGACGGCGATCGGTTCGCGCATGACGGCGAGGACGTCGCCGATGCGTCCGGCGACGCGTTCCTCGACGGGGCCGAACCAGCCGGCGGCGATCGCCTGCTCGCGCAGCACGACCTCGGCGGAACCCCCGAACCGGGTCTGCCAGGTCTGCGCGACCTGCTGCGCCGCACCGGGTTCGGTGTAGAGCTGGACGGTCCGGGGTTCTCCGCCGGCGTGTCGCACACCCCGCAGGAGTTCCGGTTCGGCGGCGAGGTCGAGACGGTCCGGCGACGCGACGTCGACCATGCCGTGGTCGGCGGTGACGAGCAGCAGGGTCCCCTTCGGCAACCGGCGGGCCAGCTGTCCCAGGGCCTCGTCGACGCGTTCGAGCTCCGCGGTCCACTCCCCCGACTCGACGCCGGAGCCGTGACCGGTGTGGTCGAGCTTCCCCCAGTAGAGGTAGGTCAGCTGGCGCGGGGCCGAGCGGACGGCGGCGACGGCGGCGTCGACGCGGGCCTCGAGGCGTTCCGGGGTCCCGACGAAACGTCCGCCGCGCAGGGCGGCCTCGGTCAAGCCCGAACCGTCGAAGTGCGGAGGGGCCACCCGGACGACGTCGACCTCCCCGGCGACGACCTGCTGGAAGACCGTGGTGTGCGGTTGCCAACGGCGCGGGTCCACCGCGCTGTCCCACTGGAGTTCGTTGAGCAGCACGTCCCGGTCGGGGTCCAGGACCTCGTAGCCGACGAGACCGTGCCCGCCGGGGGCGAGACCGGTGCCGAGCAGACCCATGCTGGTCGCCGTCGTCGTCGGGAACCCGGCGGTGAGGGTGCGGTGCAGGCCGTCGGCGCGCCAGCGGCGCATCGTCGGCGCGTGCCCGGACCGGCTCTGCAGGGCGAGGTCGCCCATCCCGTCGATCAGGACGAGGCAGACCCGTTGCGCCCCGGGGAGGAGCAGGTCGGGTGAGGCGTCGGCGAAGTCCGGCAGCCGCAGGGCCCGAGCGACCGCGGGGAGGAGGTCGGCGAGGGTGTCGCGACCGTAGCCGGGGGCGGGGAGCAGCACGCTCAGCGCGAGGTGACGGCGGACAGCGCGCGGGCGAAGGCGAGCGCGGCGGCGACGGCGTCGGCCCCCTCGGCCGCGCCGGCGATCCGGACGGTGAGGTCGTCGCCGGTGAGGGACCCGGTGTAGCCGTGGTCGGCCTCGCAGTCGGGGTCGGGGCACGACGCCGGTTCGAGGTCGACGCGGTGCAGCGCACCCCATCCCAGCGTGAGGCTGACCTCCGCGGGGGTGCTGCCGACGCGGTGGTCGGCCGGTCGGGTGACGACCTGGGAGACCACGACGGAGTGCACCCTCGTCAGCGGGACCGACTCCGTCGAGCAGATCGCGTAGGCCTCGCTCGCGGTCTCGTCGGGGGCGTGGTCGTCGGCGTGCGCCACGACCAGGCGGGTCGGCGTCGTGGCCAGGACGGTGACGTGGCGTCGCACCTCGTTGGCGTCGAACGTCGTCTCGGGGTGCACGAGGTGGAACTCGACCGGCTCACCGGCGACGGCGGTGCGCAGGCTGTCCGCGACGAGAGTCGGGTAGTAGCCGGCCCGCTCGAGGTCGGTGAGCAGTCGGGCGGGGAGGTCGGTGCCCTCGCGGGTGTCGGTGCGCTCGCGCATGCCACCATCCTCGCGCACGTCGCGGCGGCGCCTCACAACGGCAGGCTCACAGCGGCAGGGTCCGCCGGTCGGGGTCGGCCCGGCCCTGGGGCGCGGCGACCCGCACGACGGCGTCCAGGACGCTCACCCCCCGCTCGGCGACGAGCACCGGCGACAGGCGGAGTTCCGCGATCTCCGGGAGCGCGTCGGCGACGACGGCGACGCGGGCGATGACGTCCTGCAGCGCGGTGACGTCCAGCAGCGGGGAGCCGCGGTGCCCGAAGAGCTTGGGCGCGGCCCGGACGGAGCGGACCAGGTCGGAGACGTCCACGTCGGTGAGCGGCGGGATCCGGTAGGCGATATCCCCCATGAGGTCCAGCGGATCGCCCTCGATCCCGAAGGACAGCACGGGGCCGAACAGCGGGTCCTCGTCGCTGCGGACCAGGCAGGGCACGCCGAGGGGGGCCATCGGCTGGACGGCCAGCGTGCGGGCCCCGTCGCCGAAGACGTCGCGCATCTCCCCCACCGCGTCCCGCAACGCGTCCGGGGTGGACAGCCCCAGGCGCACCCCGCGCAGGTCCTGGCGCCCCGAGAGCTCCTCGCCGACGGTCTTGAGGGCCACGGGCCAGCCGAAGCGTTCCGCGGCCTCCACGGCCTCCTCGACGCCGTCGACCTCGGCCCGGGGCAGCAGCGGGACCCCGATCGCCTCCAGCAGCGCGGTCCGTGCGTCGCGGCTCAGGTTCGTCCCCTCGGGGTGCTCGCGCAGGGCCTCCTCGACGAGGGTCCGGGCCAGGGCGAGGTCGACGCCCTCGGGGGCCACCGGCCGGCCGCGGTCCTTGCGCCGCCAGTGCGCGTAGCGGACGACGGCCGCCAGCGCGCGGACGGCGTCCTCGGGGGTCGGGAAGCTGGGGACGGTCGGGACGTCGGGCAGGTCGGGGGCGCCCGCGTCGACCCCGAGGAGGGTCGCGGACACCGAGCGGGTGCCGAGGAAGCACGTCACGCAGGTCTTGCCCCCCTCCCCGGCGGTGCGGGCCACGGCGACGGCGACGGTCGCGTCGACGGTCGCCGTCGGGGGGACCCAGCTGGCGACGACGGCGTCGACCTCCGGATCGGCGAAGGCGGCCCGCAGGGCGGCCGTGAACTCCTCGGCGCCGGCCTCGGGGTGGACGGCCTTGGGGCCGTGCACGACCTGCAGGCCCCAGCTGACGCAGGCGTCGGCGGCCAGGGTCCCCAGGGCGTCGGAGTTGCCGACGATGGCGATCCGCGACCCCGCGGGCAGGGGCTGCTCGACGGCGACCTGGGCGACGTCGAAGAGCTGGTGGACGTTCTCGACGCGGATGACGCCGGCCTGGCGCAGCATCGAGTCGACGACCTCGAAGGGCACCTGCGAGGCCCGCACGGCGTGCCCGGGCGGCACGCCGAACCCCGACGCGCCGGACTTCACGACGATGACGGGTTTGCGCCGGGCGAGCCCGCGCGCGACCCGGCTGAACTTGCGCGGGTTCCCGACGCTCTCCAGGTAGAGACCGACGGCCGCCGTCGCGTCGTCGTCGTGCCAGAACTGCATGAGGTCGTTGCCGGACACGTCGGCCCGGTTGCCCGCCGAGACGAACGTCGAGATGCCCAGCCCCCGGCGTTGCGCCGAGCTGAGGACGGTCACGGCGAGCGCGCCCGACTGGCTGAACAGCCCGAACCGCCCCGCCCGGGGGACGTCCTCGGCCAGGGAGGCGTTCAGCCGGACCGCCGGGTCGGTGTTCACGACGCCGAAGGAGTTCGGTCCGATGACGCGCATGCCGTTCGCCCGGGCGATGCGGACGAGTTCCCGCTGCAGTTCCGCCCCCTCGGGGCCGGTCTCGGCGAAACCCGACGACACCACGACGATGCCGCGCACACCCGCTGCGGCGCAGTCGTTGACGGCCTCGATGACGGCGGCGGGCAGCACGGCGATGACGGCGAGGTCGATGGGGTCGGCGATGTCGCGGACGGACGCGAGCAGCGGGATCCCCAGCAGCGTCTCCCCCACCGCGGCGGGGTTGACGGCGTGGATCGCGCCGGTGAACCCACCGGTCACGAGGTCGGCCAGCAACCGGTGTCCCACCGTGCCGGGGGTGCGCCGGGCCCCGATCACCACGACCGAGGACGGGGAGAGCAGCGCCGTGACGCTGCGCGACTCGGCGCGTTGCTCACGGGCCCGCATGACGTCGAGGGAGCGCTGGGTCGGGTCGATGTCGAAGGAGACCTCCAGGACGCCGTCGGAGTAGCCCTGGCGCACCTCGAACCCGGCCTCGCGGAAGACCCCGATCATCTTCGCGTTCTGCGGCAGGACGTCGGCCGTGAACCGGCGGATCCCGCGCTCGCGGGCCGCGGCGGCCAGGTGCTCCAGCAGGACCGAGCCGAGCCCGCGGCCCTGGTGGGCGTCGGAGATGTTGAAGGCGACCTCGGCCGAGCGGGGCCTGCCGGGTCGGACGGGGGCCGCGTCGAAGCGGGCGATGCCGACGATGTCGTCGCCGACGGTCGCCACCAGCGCGACCCGGTCGACGTGGTCGACCTGGGTGAAGCGGGCGAGGTCACGACGCGAGAGGCGCGGCATCGGGGCGAAGAAGCGGAAGTAGCGGGACTCGTCGGACTGGCGGACGTGGAAGTCGGCCACCAGGTCGGCGTCGTCCGGCCGGATGGGCCGCACGTGCGCCGTCCCGCCGTCCCGCAGGGCCACGTCGGCCTCCCACCGGGTCGGGTAACCCACAGGCGGCAGCGGCATGGTGGTGATCCTAGGACGATGGGGGCGTGGAGTTCTGGGAGGTCCTGGCCCGACGTCGGATGGTGCGCCGCTACGACGGCGCCCCGGTGGAGGAGGAGGTGCTGCGGCGCGTGCTGAGCGCGGCGCTGCGGGCCCCGAGCGCGGGCAACAGCCAGGGCCGCGACCTGCTGGTCCTGCGCAGCGCGGCCGACCGCGAGCGGTTCTGGGCGCGCACGGCGCAGCCCGGTCCGGCCGACGGGTGGCTGGCCGGCATGCGCACCGCACCCGTCGTGGTCGTCCTGCTCGCCGACCCCGGCGCCTACGCCCGCCGCTACGCCGCGCCGGACAAGCCGGGGCCCGACCGGGACGCGGCGCACTGGGAGGTGTCCTGGCCGGACGTCGACACCGGGATGTCGGGGTTGCTGGTGCTGCTCGCGGCCGTCGACGCAGGACTGGGCGCGTGCCTGTTCGGGGTCCCCACGGCCGCGCACGCCGCCGTGCGGGAGGCCTTCGGGGTGCCCGCGGACCGCCGCGTCGTCGCCGCGCTGACCCTGGGCCACCCCGCCGCCGACGAGGCCTCACGCCCCTCGCGGGCCCACCGGCGGACCCTGGCCGACACCGTCCACGACGGCCGCTTCGACGCGCCCTGGGGCGGCTAGGACACGATCGCGCCCTGCGGGACGGCAGAATGCGGCTCATGCCTCGCAAGTCCGCACCTCCGCCGCCGCCGTCCGACGTTCCCGAGCGGATCGTCGACATCGACGTCGAGCAGGAGATGCAGGGGGCGTTCCTGGAGTACGCCTACTCCGTCATCTACTCGCGCGCCCTGCCCGACGCCCGGGACGGTCTGAAACCCGTCCAGCGCCGGATCCTGTACATGATGCAGGACATGGGGTTGGTCCCCGCGCGGGCGCACGTGAAGTCGGCCCGCGTCGTGGGCGAGGTCATGGGCAAGCTGCACCCGCACGGCGACGTCGCGATCTACGACGCGCTGGTCCGCCAGGCCCAGAGCTGGACGATGCGCCTCCCGCTGGTCGACGGGCACGGGAACTTCGGGTCCCTGGACGCCGGTCCGGCCGCGCAGCGCTACACCGAGGCGCGGATGGCACCGGCCGCGCTGCTCATGACGACGGGACTGGACGAGAACGTCGTCGACTTCGTCCCCAACTACGACGACCGGCTCACCGAACCCGGTGTCCTGCCGGCCGCGTTCCCGAACCTGCTCGTCAACGGGGCCAGCGGGATCGCCGTCGGGATGGCCACGAACATGCCGCCGCACAACCTCGTCGAGGTGGTCAACGCGGCGAAGCACCTCATCCGCCACCCCGAGGCGGACCTCCCGGCCCTCATGCGTTTCATCCCGGGCCCGGACCTCCCGACGGGCGGGCGCATCGTCGGCCTCGAGGGGATCAAGGACGCCTACGCGAGCGGCCGCGGTTCCTTCCGCACCCGGGCCAGCGTGACGATGGAGAAGATCGGCCGCCGCCAGGCGATCGTCGCCACCGAACTCCCCTACGGCGTCGGACCGGAGCGGTTGATCGAGAAGATCGCCGACCACGTCAAGAACAAGCGCCTGCAGGGTGTCGCCGACGTCACCGACCTCTCCGACCGGCACAACGGGATGCGCCTGGTCATCGAGGTCAAGAACGGTTTCGTCCCCGAGGCCGTGCTGGAGCAGCTCTACCGGTTGACGCCGATGGAGGAGTCCTTCGGCATCAACAACGTGGCCCTGGTCGAGGGCCAGCCCCGGACGCTGGGGTTGAAGGAACTCCTCGAGGTGTTCATCGGCCACCGCCTCGACGTGGTGCGCCGCCGGACGCAGTTCCGGCTGGAGAAGGCCCAGGACCGGTTGCACCTCGTCGACGGGTTGCTCGTCGCGATCCTGGACATCGACGAGGTCATCGCGATCGTGCGTTCCTCCGACGACGCCCCGGCCGCGTTGAGCCGGTTGATGGAGCGGTTCTCCCTGTCGGAGAACCAGGGTCGCTACATCCTGGACATGCAGCTGCGCCGCCTGACGCGGTTCTCCCGCATCGAGCTGGAACGCGAGCAGGCCGAGTTGCGGGCCACCATCGCCGAGCTCCAGGCCATCCTGGACGACGAGAACCGGTTGCGGACCCTCGTCAGCGACGAACTCGGCGCGGTCGCCGCGGAGCACGGGACGCCGCGCCGCACGGTGCTGCTCACCGCCTCCGGCCCGGCGACCGGTTCGGCGGCCGTCCCGACGCAGCTGGAGATCTCCGACGACCCGTGCTGGGTCCTGCTCTCGTCGGCGGGTCTGCTGGCGCGGACGAGTTCGGTGGAACCCCTGGGCACCGAGGGCCGGCGCAGCCGGCACGACCTGGTGCTCGCCGCGGCCCCCGCGACGGCCCGGGGTTTCGTCGGGGTCATCACCTCGGCGGGACGCCTCGTGCGGGTTCCCGTGCTGGACCTGCCGACGCTGCCCGAGACGGCGGGACGGCCGAACCTCTCCGGCGGGACGGGCGTCAAGGAGTTCGTGACGTTCGGCAAGGGCGAGCGGGCGCTGACGATCGTGCCGCTGCCGAGCCCCGGCGTCGAGGACCCCGACGACCCGGGTTTCGCCCTCGCCACCGCCGGCGGGACGGTGAAGCGGGTGGTGCTCGAGGCGCTGGGCAACCGCGACGAGGTCGACGTCATCACGCTGAAGGACCTCGGCCCGCGCCAGAAGGACGAGGTCGTCGCGGCGGTCCAGCTGACGAGCGGCGAGGAGGAACTGGTGTTCATCACCTCCGACGCCCAGCTGCTCCGCTTCTCCGCCTCCGCCGTCCGTCCGCAGGGTCGTCCCGCCGCCGGAATGGCCGGGATCAAGCTCTCCCCCGGTGCCCGGGTGGTCGCGATGACCGCCGTGGCCGGCGACGCGGTCGACCCGGTCGTCGTCACCGTCGCGGGGGACTCGACGAGCGGGGCCTCGCAGCTCGGCTCGGCGAAGGTCACCCCGCTCTCGGAGTACCCGGCCAAGGGCCGCGCGACCGGCGGGGTGCGCTGCCACCGCTTCGCCCGGGGCGAGGACGTCCTGCTGCTGGCGTGGGCCGGGCCGGCCCCCGCCGAGGCCGCGACGTCGACCGGTACCGCCGTCGCCCTGCCGGAGACGCCCGGACGCCGGGACGGGTCGGGTACCGCGCTGGAACGGCCGATCGCCGCGATCGCGGGGCCGCCCCAGGTCTAGGTGAACTCCGTGTTTCGTCTCGCCGCCACGCCGGTCGTGGACTGGCGACGGGCTCGCTGTGCGAGTAGGCCTGATGCGCATGGCCGAGCAGACGAGCGACCCGACCCGACCGGGCACCCCCGACACGACCTACCTCACCTCGGTGCGGGTGGGCATCGACCGGGCGGCGGCGAGTGCCGCGCCGCTGACGAGTGAGCACGCCGGGGCCTCCCAGGCCCTGCTCGACGCGACCGAGGCCGCGGTGGAGGCGCTGGGCACTGACCTCCTCGCCCTGAGCCACGACCTGCACGCCCACCCCGAGGAGGGTTTCGCCGAGCACCGCTCGGTGCGGGCCGTGGCCGACCTGCTCGCCCGTCACGACGTCGAGGCCACGGTCGGGGTGCACGGGCTGGAGACGGCCGTGAAGGCCGTCGTCTCCAGCGGCGCGGGGCCGACGGTCGCCGTCCTGGCGGAGTACGACGCGCTGCCGGGGGTCGGGCACGGCTGCGGGCACAACGTCATCTGCGCCACCGCGGTGGGGGCCTTCCTCGGCCTGGTGCACGCCCTGCGCTCCGGGGAGGTCTCGGGGACGGCGGTGCTGCTCGGGACGCCCGCCGAGGAGGGCGGGGGCGGCAAGGAGTTCATGGCCCGCGACGGCGCGTTCGAGGGGGTCGACGCCGTCGTGATGCTGCACCCGTTCAGCTACGACGTCGCCGTGCAGCCCTTCCTCGGACGCCGCCAGGTCCGCGCGACCTACACCGGGGTTCCCGCGCACGCGTCGGCGCAACCCTTCATGGGACGCAACGCCCTCGACGCCGTCGTCGCCGGCTACAACGGCATCGCGATGCTGCGCCAGCACATCACCCCCAGCGACCGCGTCCACGGGATCGTCGTCGACGGCGGGCAGCGCCCGAACGTCGTCCCGGCCCGCGCCGTGTCGGAGTACTACGTGCGCTCGGCGGAACCCGCGACGCTCACGGACCTGTGCGGGCGGGTCGACACGATCCTGCGGGCCGCGGCCGCGATGACCGGGTGCGGGGTGGAGCTGGAGTGGGACCGCCAGCCCGCGTACCTGCCGATCCGCGCGAACCTGGAGATGGCCGCGCGGTGGACCACGCACCAGCAGCGACGCGGACGCACCGCGCTGCCCCCGGGGGTCGTCCCGGAGACCCTGTCGGGCTCCACGGACCTCGGGAACGTCAGCGTGCGGGTCCCCTCGATCCACCCGATGCTCGCCGTCTCCGGCCCGGAGCTCTCGCTGCACACGGCGGAGTTCGCCGCCGCGGCCGGATCCCCCTCCGGGGACGCGGGCGTGCTCGACGGAGCCGTCGGGTTGGCCCTCACCGCCCTGGACGTCCTCGCGGACCCGGAACTCCTGGCGGCCGTCACGGCCGAGTTCGACGCCGCCGGCGGTGTCCTGGACGTCGAGGAGTTCCTGGCGTGAGCTCCCCGGTCGAGACCGCACCCACCACGCGCACCGACCGGCTCCTCGGGGGCGTCGAACGGGTCGGCAACAGGATCCCCGATCCCTTCATCCTGTTCGTCGGGCTGTTCCTGGTGCTCTCGATCGTCTCGACGGTCATGGCGGCGCTCGGGACGACCGTCCGGATCCCCGGTTCCGAGGAGGTGCAGGACGTCCGGGGGCTGTACACCGTCGAGGGGATCCGGTGGCTCACGACGAACCTCGTCGACAACTTCGTGTCCTTCCCCCCGCTGGGGACGGTCGTGGTGATCCTGCTCGCGGTGGGTCTCGCCCAGCGCAGCGGGTTGATGTCCTCGCTCATCAAGGTCGCGTTCGCCGGGGCCCCGACGTGGGCCCTGCCCTACGCCGTCGCCGCGGTCTGCATGGTCGGCCACGTGATGGCCGACTCGGTGATGATCGTCATCCCACCGTTGGCGGCGATGGTGTTCAAGGCCGCCGGACGCCACCCCGTGGCCGGGTTGCTCGGCGCCTTCGCCGCGGCCGGGGCGGCGTACTCGACGTCGTTCGTCGTCACGAGCCTCGACGCGTTGTTCTCGGGGATCACCCAGTCGGTGACGGCGTCGCTGCCCGACGCGGGAACCCCGGTGACGCCGGTGTCGAACTGGTTCTACAACATCGCCTGCTCGGTGGTCCTCACGGTCGTCTGCGGTCTGCTCATCACCAAGGTGCTGGAACCCCGGCTGACCCGGCAGGGAGTTCCCACCACGCAGCAGGAGGGTTCCGAGGGCATCGGGACCGTCGAGGACGTCTCGGACCTGTCCGTCTCGCGCGACGACCGCCGCGGGTTGCGCCGGGCCGGGCTCGCCGCGCTGCTCACCGTCGCGGTCCTCGTCGCGCTGACCGTCGTCCCGGGTTCGCCGATGCGCAACGAGAGCGGCGGCTACCTCCCGGAGTCCCCGCTGCTGGACTCCGTCGCCTTCATCGTCTTCTCCCTGCTCGCCGTCCCCGCGCTGGCCTTCGGCCGGTCCACGGGAACCCTGCGCCACCTCGTCGACGTCCCGAAGGCCATGGGCGAGGCCGTGCGCGACATGGCCCCGTTCATCGTCCTGGCCTTCGTGCTGGGCCAGTTCGTCGCGTTGTTCACCTGGTCCCGGGTCGGGTCGTGGATGGCCGTCTCGGGTGCCGGTGGCCTCGACGCCCTGGACCTCGACGGCTTCGAGGCGATCATCGCCTTCATCGTCCTGGCCTCGCTGCTCAACCTGTTCATCACCTCGGGGTCCTCGATGTGGACGATCATGGGTGCGGTGTTCGTGCCGATGTTCGCCCTCCTCGGCTACGAACCCGCCTTCACCCAGGCCGCGTTCCGCGTCGGCGACTCCGCGACGCAGATCCTCACCCCGCTGAACCCCTACCTGGTGCTCGTGCTGGCGATGGTCCGCCGCTACGAACCCCAGGCCGGGCTGGGAACCCTCATCGCCCGGTTCCTGCCGTTCACGATCTGCTTCTGGATCGCGTGGGTGCTGATGCTCAGCCTGTGGTTCGTGCTGGACCTGCCGTTCGGGCCGGGGCAGTACGCACGGATGTGAGATCCGGGGTGGCACAGTGGGCCCGTGCCCTCACGTCGCCACCTGCTCGGCCTCGGGCTGCTGGGCGGCGTCGGGCTGGGGCTGCGGGGGTCGTCAGGACCCTCGGACCCGGGCCCGCCCGGGGTGACCGCGGACGGCGTCGACACCGCCGACACCCTCGCCGCCCGGACGGCGCGTTCGCGGGCCGCGGGCATCCCCACGGGGATGACCGGGTACGAACACGTCGGCGTGCCGGTGGGGACACAGCTCACTCCCCGGAGGAGCTCGTTCACCAGCTCCGCGGACGGGGAGGTCCTGGAGTTCGTCGACCTGCGCGGCCTCGTGACCATCAACCACCGCGACGTGACGATCCGGTACTGCCGGATCACCAGCACCGGGGACCCGAAGATCCGGGTGAACTCCGCGCGTCACCGGGGAGCGTCCCTGCACCTGCACGACTGCGTGGTGCGGGGGGCCTCCGACACCGACCACGGCACGGCCATCGGCTACGGCAACTACACCGCGGAACGGGTCTGGGTCACCCGCTGCGAGGACGCCTTCCGGCTCGGGGCGAACGCGACCATCGACACCTGCCTCACCGACGGTCAGTCCATCGCGCGGCTGCCCAACGGCAGCCGGGTCCACACCGACGGGGTGCAGTCGACGGGCGCGGACAACGCCGACGGGGTCTGGTCCACCGTCCGGAACTCGTCCCTGCTCGCCGTCCGGGTCGACGGCTCGAAGGGGAACTCCGCCGTCATCCTCGGTTCCGAGGGTCCGCGGGTGGACGGCGAGAACCTGGGCACCCCCACCCGCAACGTCCTCGTCGAAGGGAACTTCTTCTCCGACGGCTCCTACTCGGTCATGCAGAAGGCACCGGAGAACGCGCGGGGTCTCATGGAGAACATCGTGTTCCGCGACAACGTCTACGCCGGCAACGGGGAGTACGGCGAGATCGCGGTGCCCCGCTGGGCGGTCGGGAAGTACGTCACCTTCACCGACGAGGTGACGACGGACGGGTCGAGAGCCGGGCTCTCGTACTGGGCGAAGTCGGCGACGGCGCCCGACTGGTTCAGGGGCTGAGCGTCCGTCTCACAGGTAGTTGCCGGTCAGGGCCGCGGGTTGCCAGCGCCCTTCCCGCACGACCTGCAAGAGGACCTCGGTGGTGAGGTCCGCGCCGTGGCCGAGGACGCTGCGGCGCACCACCTCCCGCAGGTCGGCCCCGGTGACCCCGGGCGGCAGCTGACGGGCGAGGGCGGCGCAGTCGACGGCGGTCTCACCGAAGCGGCCGAGGAGACGGCGCAGGATCGCCTCGCAGGCCTCCTGGTCCGGCGGGGCGAGGTGGATCACGGCGTCGAAGCGGGCGGAGCGGGTCGCGGCGGCGTCGAGGGCGGCGGGGTCGTTGGTGCTGGCGATGGTGAGCACGTCGCGGTACTCCTCGGTGCCGTCGAGCACGGCGAGGAAGTCGGCCAGCGCGGTGCCGCGCGCCCCGGCCTTGCGGTCCCCCAGGTAGAGGTCGACGTCCTCGAGGACCACCACGCTCGGCCCGAGGTCCGCCGTCTCCCGGTACACCTGGCGCAGCACCGACGAGGCCGCGGAGGCGTCGACGATGATCACCGTGAAGTCACCCGCGAGTTCACGGGCGACGACCCGGCTGAGGGCGCTCTTGCCGACCCCGGGCGGACCGGCCAGCAGCACCCCGCGGTTGGTCCCGAGCCCGAGGTCGCGCAGCAGCTCCGCCCGGGTGGTGAGCGCCGCGACGTTGGCGTCGACCTCGGCCCACACCGATGCGGGGAGCACGAGGTCGGCCCGGCCCCCCGGACCCAGCGCGGTGGGTTTCAGCTTCAGCGGGAGGTGCGCGTCGGCGTGCAGGATGCGGCCCCGGTAGAAGCCCTTGTCGCGGCGGGCCGTCGCGAGCAGGGAATCCACCAGACCGCGCGCGGCGGCGTGGTCGCCCGGGCGCGACAGGACCCGCAGCGACGCCGGCTGCGGCGCGTACTCGTGCTGGGCGAGCTGCACGACGACGTCGGCCGCGGCGGCCGTCCCGGCCGGGAAGAACGCCGCCGTCGAGGTCGGGACGGAGACGTGCTCGTCCAGGAGGTCGATGCGCTGCCAGGTGGGCGGTTCGTCGTCCTCGACCGGGCCCAGCGCCGCACCGTGCACCTCGACCAGGTCGGCCAGCGCCGCCCCCACCGAGATCGCGCGGGTGTTGGTCAGCTCCACGAGCTCCGACACCAGCGACGTGTGCGGCAGCTCGAGGTGGGCCTCCACGAAACCGTTCGCCGTGACCGTCGAGCGACTACCGCCGGAGAGGACCTCGCCCACGAGGGCGACCGCCCGACGGACGTCGGCGGGTTCCGCCGACAGCCTGCGGGCGAGGGCGAGACCGAGGTCGTCGTCGTCAGGGAGCACCGCCCGACGCTACGTCCTGGCGGTCCGGAGCGCGACTTCGTCGTAGGGCCGGAACTCGACGTCGGCCCAGATGCGCTCCCGCGGGTCCGGCGCGAGGTCGAGGGAGTCCTGGGAACCCCAGACCCGCACGGGGGTCCCCTCGGCGTCGATGGCCGGCCAGCCCGGGTCACCGTCGGCGGCGAACGACGTCCACGCCGCGACCATCCGCCGGGACAGCGCGGAACTCGCCGGGGTGGGGAACACCCCGCGCAGCCGGGGACCCAGCCGGGGGACCCGTCGGGCCAACGGCAGCACCGGGACGGCGTGCAGGAAGGGTTCCATCGCCTGCGGGTTGCCGAACGCGAACGGCACGTCGAGACCGTGGGTCGCGCCGAACCGGCCACCGAGGGCCGGGGAACGCCAGGTGAACCGGGACAGGAACGTCCGGCCCCCGCGGGCGGTGTGCGCTCGGGCGAAACGCCGCGACGGTTCCGCGAACAGGCCGTCGCTCAGGAGCGCGTCCCCGACCGTGCCCGGGTCCGCCCCGGGCAGGAACCCCCGGTACTCCTCGACGGCCGCCGCGGGCAGGCCCACGGCCAGGGCGAACTCGACGACCTCGTCCCAGGTCTTCGCGACGGGAGCGAAACCACTGCGGGAGAACAGCTTCCACTCGTCGGCGACGCTCGAGACCATGAGGTCGACCGCCGGGTCGCCGCCGGCGCCGGGGCCCTCCATGAACGGCGCGGTGACCACCTCACCGTCGACGACCGGGTGGTACAGCAACGGGACGGAACCCCGCGGCCCGGCGTCCGGGTCGGCCGCGAGGTCCTGGGCGACCGCGTCGGAGGCGGCCAGCAGCCGGATCGGCGGCAGACCGGCGAACCCCTCGCGGTCGGCCGGGACGCGCGCGGCGCGGGCGACGTGGCGGGCCACCCGTTCCGCCTGCGCGACGGTGTAGGTCTCCCCCGTGATGCTCGCCGCGATGGCGCGCGTGAACAGCCCCCGGGCGACGGGGGCGCAGGTCAACGCCGCGACCGAGGACGCACCGGCGGACTGACCGGCGATCGTGACCCGCGAGGGATCACCACCGAACGGGGTGATGTTGTCCTGGATCCACCGCAGGGCGGCGATCTGGTCGAGGAGGCCGCGGTTGTGCGGGGCACCGGGGACGGCCCCGAACCCCTCGAAGCCGAGGCGGTAGTTCATGGAGACGACGACGAAACCCCGCGCGACCCACGCGGCCGGGTGGTAGCCCGGGGCCGAGCCGGAACCCGAGACCCAGCCGCCGCCGTGGATCCAGACGAGGACCGGCAGACCGCGCGTGAACGCCTCGGGGACGTGCACGTCCAGGGTGAGGTGGTCCGCCCCGGACCGCGGCGTCCACCCGTAGCCGGAGCGGGGGTCCTGCGGGGCGACCGGGGCGTTCTCGTCGGCGGGTCGGACCCCGGACCACGGCTCCACCGGTGTGGGCGCGGCGAAGCGGCGGACACCCACGGGTGGGGCTGCGTAAGGGATGCCCAGGAAGGAGACCACTCCGCGCCGGGCCGCCCGACCTCGGACTCCACCCGCCGTCGTGACGACGACCCTGGGCATCGCCCGCTCCTCCCGACGTCCGCCGCGCGTTCCTGAAGGACCCCTCGACGAGGCCGGGGGGACGTCCCGTCGAGGGATCCGTCAGGAGCGCGCGGCGTGCTCCCTCGTGACCCGAAGAACTTTACAGTGCGACGACCTCGGGATCGGCCAGCCGCGCCGCAGCGGCGCGCGCGTCCGCCGGGGTCACCGCGGCCAGCGCCGCCTCCGCCATCGCCCGGCACGTCGCGGAGGTCGTGCGCGACAACGCGAACCGGACGGCGGGCACGGCCGCGGGAGCCATCGAGAGACTGGTGACGCCCAGACCGACGAGGACCAGCGCGAGCAGCGGATCGCGGGCCGCCTCGCCGCAGACACCGACGGGCGCCTGCGCCGCGGCACCGGCCGCACCGGTGAGACCCACCAGCTGCAGCACCGCCGGCTGCCACGGGTCGAGCAGGTCGGCGAGATCACCCTCGAGGCGGTCGGCGGCCATCGTGTACTGGGTGAGGTCGTTGGTCCCGATGCTCACGAAGTCCAGCCCCGCGGCGAGCAGGTGCGGTGCCCGCAGCGCAGCGGCCGGGACCTCGACCATCGCGCCGACCTCACGCAGACCCGCCGCGCGGGCCCGGTCGGCGAAACCGCGGGCCTCCTCGGGCGTGGCGACCACGGGCGCCATGACCCAGGGCCGGGTGCCGCTGATCTCGGCGGCCGCGGCCAGGGCCCGCAGCTGGGTGTCGAGCAGATCCGGGTGCCGGCGGGCGGTGCGCAGCCCCCGGACGCCGAGGGCCGGGTTCTCCTCGGCCGCGAGCGCGACGAAGGCCAGCGGTGTGTCCGCCCCCGCGTCCAGGGTGCGCACGACGACCCTGCGGTCACCGAACGCCCTGAGCACACGGGCGTAGACCTCGGTCTGCTCCTCCAGCGTCGGCGCGGAGTTCCGGTCCAGGAAGAGCACCTCGGTGCGGAACAACCCGATCCCTTCGACGTCCAGCGCGGCAGCGCGTTCGGCGGCCTCCAAGGTGCCGACGTTGGCGAGCAGCTGCACGCCGATCCCGTCGGCCGTCCGGCCGGGCCCCCCGGCGGACGCGGCGAGTTCGGCGTGCACCGCACGACGGGTCTCGATCGCGGACCGGAGTCCGGTGCCGGGATCGAGGGTGACGGAACCGGAGCGGGCGTCGACCGCCACGGCGCACCCGTCGGCGATCCGCAGCGCCCCCTCGACCCGCACGACGCAGGGGATGTCGAACTGGGCCGCGACGATCGCGGTGTGGCTGGTCGGGCCGCCGAGCTCGGTGACGATCCCGACGACCCGGGACAGGTCCAGCGCCACGGTGTCGGCCGGGGCGAGGTCACGGGCGATCACCACCGAGGGACCGGAGAGTTCCGGCACCCCCGGCTCGGGCAGTCCCAGGACCCGGGCGACGACCCGGTCGCGGACGTCGCGCAGGTCGGTGACCCGCTCCTTGAGGTGAGGGCCGCCGGCCGCGAAGATCTCGCAGAACGTCTCCACGGCCTCGTCGACGGCCGTCGCCGGACCGGTGCCGAGAGCCAGTCGGCGCTCGACCTCGGCCGGCAGACCGGGGTCCGCCGCCATCAGCGCGGTCGCCTGCAAGACGTCGGCGGTGGTCCCGCCGGCCCGCTGCGCGCGGGCGCGCAGGGAGTTCGCGACGGCGTCGAACGCGGCACGGACGTCCGCCCCGGCGGTCACCGGGTCCGCGGCCGCCGGTTCGTCGGCGGGCGGGCGGGCGGGGAGGGCGAGCACGACGGCCGTCCCCACCGCGGCCGACGAGCCGACGCCCACCCCCGACAACTCACGCATCGTGGTCGGTCTCCACGAGGCCCGCGAGGGTCTCCAACGCCGCCTCCGCACCGTCCCCCTGCGCCGTCAGGACGACCTCGTCGCCGTGCTGGGCGCCCAACCCCATGACCCTGAGGATGCTGCGGGCGTCGACCGGGTCACCGGATCCGAGGGCGATGGTCACCGGCAGTCCGGTCGCCGCGGCGGCCTGGACGACGAGCGACGCGGGGCGGGCGTGCAGGCCGACGCGGGAGGCGACGACAGCGGTCCGGGTGGCGGTGGACACGGGGGTGATCGCGACGCACGTCATCGTCCGTGCACCTCCTTCAGGACGGCCGCGGCGACGGCTTCGGCGTCAGGGGCCCCGAGGAGGGACTCGCGGAAGGAGGCGTGCACGAGCTTGCGGGCCAGGGCGGTCAGGATCGTGAGGTGGTCGGCCTCGCCGGTCGTGGGCACGGCGATGAGGAACACCAGGTCGGCGGGACCGTCGGGTGCGCCCCAGTCGATCCCGTTCCCGTCCAGGACCCGCCCGATGGCCAGGCTGGGCACGGTGACGGCCGCGGAACGCGCATGCGGCAGGCCGATGCCACCGGGGATCCCCGTCGCCATCCGCTCCTCACGGGCGGCGACGTCGGCGAGGAACTGCTCGAGGTCGGTGACCCGGCCGGCGTCGGCGAGGGTCTGCGCGAGCTGACGGGTCGCGTCGACGCGGTCGCTCGCCTCGAGGTCGACGAGGACGAGTTCCGGGGCGGTGAGGTCGGTCATCGCTGCAGGTCCTCCACGAAGGTCTCGGGATCGGGATCGGCGAGGACACGGACGCCGCCCGGGAGCAGGACCGCAGCCCGCCTCGCGGGCTACGTCGAGGACGGCCTGGTGCCGCTGCGGGTCACGCGTCGATGCGACCACGGTCCAGCCGTTCGGCGCCGGCGATGATGAAGTCCTTGCGGGGCGCGACGTCGTTGCCCATCAGCAGTTCGAAGACCTTGTCCGCCACGGCGCCGTCGTTGACCGTGACCCGGCGCAGGGTGCGGTGCTGGCGTTCCATCGTCGTCTCGGCGAGCTGGTCCTCGTCCATCTCCCCCAGACCCTTGTAGCGCTGGGGTTCGCCGTAGTGGCGGTTGCGCCGGTTCAGGTCCGCGGTCACCTTGCGCAGCTCGGCGTCGGAGTAGGTGTAGATGATCTCCTTGCCCTTCTTGCCCGGCGTCGTCACCGCCAACCGGTGCAGGGGCGGCACCGCGGCGAAGACGCGGCCGGCCTCGATGAGCGGGCGCATGTAGCGGAAGAACAACGTCAGCAGCAGCGTCCGGATGTGCGCGCCGTCGACGTCGGCGTCCGTCATCAGGACGATCTTCCCGTAGCGCACGGCGCTGAGGTCGAAGCTGCGCCCGGAACCGCCGCCCACGACCTGGATGATCGAGGCGCACTCGGCGTTCTTCAGCATGTCCGTGACGGACGCCTTCTGGACGTTGAGGATCTTGCCGCGCAACGGGAGCAGGGCCTGGTACTCGGAGTTCCGGGCCCCCATGGCGGTGCCCAGCGCGGAGTCACCCTCCACCAGGAACAGTTCGGTGTTGGACACGTCGTCGGAGCGGCAGTCCTTGAGCTTCGCCGGCAGCGAGGAACTCTCCAGCGCGTTCTTGCGACGCTGGGTCTCCTTGTGCAGCCGCGCCGAGATGCGCGACTTCATCTCGGTGACGACCTTGTCGAGCACCGCGGTGGCCTGCGCCTTGTCGTCGCGCGTGGGCGAGGCGAAGACGGCGCCGAGTTCGTTCTCGATGACCTTGCGGACGATGGCCCGCACGGCGGCCGTCCCGAGGACCTCCTTCGTCTGACCCTCGAACTGCGGTTCGGCCAGGCGCACGGTGACGACGGCCGTCAGCCCGGCGAGGATGTCGTCCTTCTCGAGCTTCTCGTCCTTGCCGACCTTGAGCCGACGGGCCTGGGCGTCGACCTGCTTCTTCACCGCCGCGAACAGGCCCTGCTCGAACCCGGCGAGGTGCGAGCCGCCCTTGGGCGTCGAGATGATGTTGACGAAGGTGCGGATCGTGGGGTCGTACCCGGTGCCCCAGCGCAGCGCCACGTCGACGACGCAGTCGCGGGTGACCTCCTGGGGGCTCATGTGACCGGAGTCGTCGAGCACCGGCACCGTCTCGGTGAAGGTGTCCTCGCCCTGCAGGCGCCACACCGAGGTGACCGGGGCGTCGGGGGTCAGGTAGTCGGCGTACTCGCTGATCCCGCCGTCGTGCTGGAAGACCTCCTCGGTCGGCTCCCCCGAGCGCTCGTCGCGGACGACGATGCGCAGACCGGGGACGAGGAAGGACGTCTGGCGAGCCCGGGCGGCGAGGTCCTCGTAGGAGAACGCGGCCTCCTTGAGGAAGATCTGGCGGTCGGCCCAGTAGCGCACGCGGGTCCCGGTCACCCCGCGCTTGGCGCGTCCGATGATCGCCAGTCCCTGTTCGGGGGTGAAGTCGGCGTCAGGGCCCTCGCCGGCGTAGCGGCCGGGGGTGCCGCGCCGGAAGCTCGTCGCGTAGGTCTTGCCGCCGCGGTCGACCTCGACGTCGAGGCGGGAGGAGAGGGCGTTGACGACGCTGGCGCCGACCCCGTGCAAGCCCCCGGAGGCGGAGTAGGACCCGCCGCCGAACTTGCCGCCGGCGTGCAGGTGGGTGAAGACGACCTCGACCCCCGACAGCCCGGTGCGCTTCTCGGCGTCGACGGGGATGCCGCGGCCGTCGTCGTGGACCTCGACGGAACCGTCCTGGTGCAGGATCACGTCGATCAGCGAGCAGTGGCCACCCAGGGCCTCGTCGACGGAGTTGTCGATGATCTCCCACAGGCAGTGCATGAGGCCGCGGGAGTCGGTGGAACCGATGTACATGCCCGGACGCTTGCGGACCGCCTCGAGTCCTTCGAGGACGAGGAGGTTGGCCGCGGTGTACTTGTCGTCCGATGGGGGGCTGGGCGGAGTCACCCCGGAAGGGTACGGGTGTTCGAGCGGGTGGCCGTGGCGCTACACGCCGCTCCCCGCTGCCCGTTCGCCGGGTCGGTGTGACGCACAACACCTCCGCTACGAGCGAACGGAATGCTCCAACGGCGTGGGAACGCGAGCGGGCTGCCGAAGGTTGGGGAAGAGTGTCCGGTGGGAGCAGCAGCTGCCCGCCAGCGTGCACGACCCGGAAGGAGTCGCGGAGTGACCACCGCTACCAGCACCACCCTCAGCAACGACCACATGACTGCCTCGGACCGGTGCGACCGGTGCGGTGCCCAGGCCTACGTGCGAGTCGTGCTCAACGCCGGTGGTGAGCTCCTCTTCTGCGCTCACCACGGCCGCGAGCACCGCGACGCGCTGCGTCAGGCCGGCGCCGACATCCACGACGAGTCGCAGAAGCTGGCGGCGACGACGTCGGCGTCCGCGGCTCCCGACGAGCGCTGACCCTGCTCCACGAGCTCCGACGAGCCCGGCATCACCATGGGTGATGCCGGGCTCGTCGTCGTTGCGCTGACCATCGCGGTCGGCCTCGTGGGGATCGTGGTGCCCGTCCTGCCGGGCACCGTCCTCATCGCCCTCGGGCTTCTCGTCTGGGCCGTGACCACCGGTGGGTCGGCCTGGCTGTTCTTCGCCGGGGCCGCCGTCCTGCTCGCCGCGGGTCAGGTCGCGATGTACCTGCTGCCGGGCCGCCGGATGACCCGGGCAGGGGTCCGCAGGACCACCCTGCTGCTCGGAGCCGTCCTCGGCATCGTCGGGTTCTTCGTGATCCCGGTCGTGGGGCTGCCGATCGGGTTCGTCCTCGGCGTGTTCCTCACCGAGCTCGCCCGGGCGGAGTCCGCCGGGGGCCGGGCCAGGACCGCGTGGGCGGCGACCGTGGTCGCCCTCAAGGGCGTGGGGCTCAGCGTCGCCCTCGAGGCGTCCGCGGGGCTGGCGGCGACCGTCCTCTGGGTCGTGGGCGCGCTCACCCTGCGCTGAGCCCGCCACGGGCGGTCAGGGAACGACGAACGGCCCGGCAGGGGAACCCTGCCGGGCCGTTCGTCGTGGAGCCGGACTCCTCAGTCGAGGTAGTCGCGCAGGACCTGCGAGCGCGACGGGTGACGCAGCTTCGACATCGTCTTGGACTCGATCTGACGGATGCGCTCACGCGTCACGCCGTAGACCTTGCCGATCTCGTCGAGCGTCTTCGGCTGACCGTCGGTCAGACCGAAGCGCATCGAGACCACGCCGGCCTCACGCTCGGACAGGGTGTCCAGCACCGAGTGGAGCTGTTCCTGCAGCAGCGTGAAGCTCACCGCGTCGGCCGGGACGACCGCTTCGGAGTCCTCGATGAGGTCACCGAACTCGGAGTCGCCGTCCTCGCCGAGCGGGGTGTGCAGCGAGATGGGCTCACGCCCGTACTTCTGGACCTCGACGACCTTCTCCGGGGTCATGTCGAGCTCCTTGGCGAGCTCTTCCGGAGTGGGCTCGCGACCGAGGTCCTGCAGCATCTGCCGCTGGACGCGGGCGAGCTTGTTGATGACCTCGACCATGTGCACCGGGATGCGGATGGTGCGGGCCTGGTCGGCCATCGCGCGGGTGATGGCCTGACGGATCCACCACGTCGCGTAGGTCGAGAACTTGTAGCCCTTGGTGTAGTCGAACTTCTCGACCGCACGGATCAGACCGAGGTTGCCCTCCTGGATGAGGTCCAGGAAGAGCATGCCGCGACCGGTGTAGCGCTTGGCCAACGAGACGACCAGGCGGAGGTTGGCCTCGAGGAGGTGGTTCTTGGCCCGACGGCCGTCCTCGCTGATCCACCACAGCTCACGCTTGAAGATGGAGTCGATGTCGTCGCCGGAGTGCAGCTTCTCCTCGGCGAAGAGACCGGCCTCGATGCGCTTGGCGAGTTCGACCTCCTGCTCGGCGTTGAGGAGGGCGACCTTGCCGATCTGCTTGAGGTAGTCCTTGACCGGGTCGGCGGTGGCGCCGGCGGTGGACACCTGCTGGGCAGGGGCGTCGTCGTCGTCGTCGTCGCGCAGGACGAAGCCACCGGCGGTCTTCTTGGCGCCGGTCTCCTCGGTGGTGTCCTCGGTCGCGGCGTCGTCCTCATTGGCGAGGTCTTCTTCCTTGACCTCGTCGACCTCTTCGGTGGGCTCGTCACCCTTGCCGCCGGCCTTGGCTGCGGTCTTCGCCGCGGCCTTGGTCGCCGTCTTCGTCGCGGCCTTGGTGGCCGTCTTCTTGGCGGCGGGCTTCACGGCCGCTGGGGCGTCACCCTCCGCCGGCGCGACGGCGCGCTTGGCGGCCGGACGCGCGGTCTTGGTGGCCGTGGCCGTGGACGTCGTGCGGCGCGCCGAGGCGGCAGCGACCGCGCGCTTGGGCGCGGCCTCCGGAACCTTGACCGTCACACCGGCGTCGTCGAGGGCACGGAGGACGGCCTTCATGCGCTGCACGGGCAGCTGCGCGTCCTCGCACGCGACACGCACGGAGTGCGCATCCACGTAGCCGTGGGTGGTTCCGTGCTGCAGGAGCTCCTGGAAGGGAGCGGAAGCGAACTCTGGCGGGAGCGGCCGGGAGGTCGGTACCGACGACACGGACTGCCTTTCGTCGTGGGCGGAACGAGGCTGCGCGGGCAGCAGCCGACAACGTCAACACCGCGGGCGGAGTGCTTATGCCCACTGAGGACGACAAACCACGATTGTGGCACGAACCCGGTGGATCGCGCGCACGACACCGCCCGAACGGCGTGCCTGGCGTGGGCGCGACCCCTCCGGCGGGCTCAGTCCTCCGGCTTCACCGCGAGCACCGGACACGGCGCGTCGAGCAGGATCCGCTGGGCGCTGGCGCCCAGGATCAGCTTGCCGACGGGGGTCCGGCGACGGAGGCCGATGACGATGAGCGAGGCGCCCGTCTCCTCGGCCGCCGTGATGAGGTCGTCCGCGGGATCCTCGGAGTCGGGGACGTCCCGCATCTCGTGGGCGAGCCCGGCGGCCGCGAGCTTCTCCTGCACCGACGCGTGGACCCCGGCGAGCTGCTCGGCGTCGGCGGCGTCGACCTCACGCCCCGGTCGCCGGCTGTGCACGACCACCAGCGGGACCGCGTAGCGCAGCGCCGCCTCACCGGCTCGTTCCAGGGCTGCTCGGCCCTCCGGGTTGGCCACGTACCCGACGACGATCCCCATGCCGCACCTTCCAGACGCCGTTGATGGACGGCGTGACCGTACTACGCGCTCAGTCCCCGCACGGCGGGCGACCCACGAGCAGGAGCTGCAGGACCAGCCGGGCCAGCCGTTGCCCCGGGTCCCGACGCAACGCCTCCTCGGCCGCGGCGGCGGCCCGCACCCCGTCCCCGCTGTTCCAGGACGACCACGCGGCCACCGCCCACGCCCCGGCCGCCGTCGCCCCGTTCGCGTACCGGGCGACGTCGACGGCGAGCGCCGCGGCCAGGGCGCCGCGCCGGCCGTCGGACTCCTCGCGCAGGGCCGGCGCGAGGAGGACCGCGTCGCGGGTCGCGAGGTCGTCGAACCCCGCCAGCAGGCGCCCGCAGAACTCCGGGGCGGGCAGCGCGGTCGTGGTGCTCTCGGCGCGACGGTCGAGCTCGGCGTCCCACTCGGCCAGCAGGGCACGGCGGCGGTCCGGGGTCCAGGGTCGCGTCGCGTCGCGCCGGGCGGCGGAGGCCACGGACCGGCGTCCGGCCTCGACGGCGGTCGTGGGGGGCAGCGCGGCCGCACGGTCGGGGGCGACGCCCAGCCCGAGGCCGACGGCCTCGGCGACGACCCGGTCGACGTCCGCCGTGGACAGCGGGGTGCCCTCGTGGGGGCAGCAGGCGAGGTCGCAGGTCAGCGAGCGGAAGCGGTGGTCGGTGAGGACGACCACGTCGAGGACGTCACGCCCCCGGGCGCCGAGCAGACGGGACACCGCGGCCAGGGTGGCGTCCGCGCGGGGCCCCGGGGTGAGGACGCCGGTGCGGGTGGCCTCGGGGTCGTAGCCGAGGACGAGGACCCGGGCCTCGGGTTCCGCCCGGTCGAGGAGGGCGCGCACGGCGCCGGCGGCGACGGCCGAGACGTCCGCGTCGTCGTTCGTGGGCGGCAGGTCCACCCGCAGGACGACCCCGAGCCGTTCGCGGGTGCTGCCGGGTCGCGGGGTCCTCACCTCCAGCAGCACCAGGCTGTCGGTGGGGTGGAACCCGAGGCGGAACGGGACCAGGGCCAGCAGCTGCGCGGGGCCGGCCGCGACGACGGTCCCGGGCTGCTGCGAAGGGGCGAGGGCGGACATGACCGAAGCCTCGACCGGGGAGCGACCGCGACTCCCCCGCCCGTCCACAGGCCCGGGTGGGGGTCAGTCCCGGCCGGGGCTGTGTACAGCCGGACGTCCGTCGCGGGCGCGCCACGCGGCGTAGTCCTCCGTCGCCACGAGCACCCACCCGGCGACCCAGGCGGCGACGACACCGTCGTCGAGCAGGCCCACGAGGGGCAACCAGGCCTCGGGCAACGCGTCGACGGGCGAGACGACGTAGACCAGCCCGAGCGCGGCCCAGGCCAGCCGGGAGCGTCCGGCTCCGGTGTAGCGGCCGCGCACGCTGTCGGCGACCATCGCGGGCAGCTGGGCGAGCCTGGTCCCGACACCGGGGGTGCCCGGACGGGTTCCGGAACGCAGGGTGCGCCACAGGACCGGCAGGGCGGCGGTGCGGACGGCCACGACTCAGTCGCCCTTGTGCGGCGGCAGGCCGTGCTCGGCGGCCTTGGCGATGCGCCGGAACATCACGGCGTCGACCCCGGCACCGACGGCGCCACCGACGACGGGCAGGGCGCGGGCGGGTACCCGCAGCAGCGTCTTGGTCCCGAAGCGCGCGATCAACCGGAAGCCCACGCCCTTGTTGACGAGCATCAGGACGGGTCGCGGGACGCGGGAGGTGACGAGTCCGGCGATGCGTCCACCGGTGGGCAGCCCGGCCGCCTTGAGGACGTCGGTCGCGTCGGCACCGACGAGGGTCAGCAGGACGGCGGAGCGGACCTGGGGCAGCGACGTGTCGTAACCGCGCAGTTCGGCGAGGGCGGCCACGGCCCGGACGGCGAGGACGTGGAAGCCGAAGACGTTGGCGGGCAGGGCCACCGGCATGGTCACGAGTCCGCCGAGACCGGTCACGAACCCGTTGCCGGCGATGAGACGGGTGTGCTGGCGCAGGACGGCGTGCACGGCCGACTCGGTGCTCGGGTGCCGCTCGAGCGCCGACCGCGCGACCTCCGCAGCGCTGTCGAAGGGGCCGAGGCCGTCGATGCCGACGGCGAGGAGGCGCTGGACGAGGTCGGCGGCACGTCCCTCGAGACCTCCCGGCGGCGGAGTGGCGGAGGTCTTCTGCACGTCGTGGCTCACGTCACGACGCTAGCCGCAAGAACGCCGCTCAGCGCGCGGGATCCTGCTCGCTGAGGAACGCGGACACCTCGGCGACGCCGTCCTCGACGTAACGACGACGGGCCCAGGCGCGGGGCAGGCGCTGGTCGGCGCCGACCGGGGGCCGGTCCAGCTGCGGGAGGCGGGAGAGGTCGGCCCGGCGACGCAGGGCGCGGCGGTCACGGACGAAGGGGACGACGAACACGGCGAGGAGGCACATCTCCAGGAAGGTCGACATGCTGAGTACCTCGGCAGGACCGCGGGAGAACTTCAACTGGTTGGATCGGGGGGTGTCCGCCCCACGTCCCGCCCGTCGCACCCGAGGTCCCCGGCCCGAGGAGGGCGAGGCCCTGATCACCACGGGCACAGCGCGTCTGGAGCAGGACCGCGACGACCCCGACGGGTGGACGGTGCACGTCAACGGGGTCCCCAGCTCCTACGTCGACCTGGCCGACCCGACCCGGCTGGTCTTCGAGTACCACCAGTGGACGGCCGCCGTCATCGACGCCGTCCACGACGAGGGTCCGCTGCGGATGGTCCACCTCGGCGGTGCCGGCTGCGCCTTCCCGCGCTACGTCGCCGCGACGCGACCGGGGTCCCGTCAGCTGGTCCTGGAGGTCGACCAGCGGTTGGTGGACCTGGTGCGCGCCAGCTTCGGGGCCAGCGGAGCCGCCGGCTTCAAGCTCAAGGTGGCCGACGCCCGCGAGGGGCTGCGCGCCGTCCCGGACGGCACCCAGGACGTGGTGGTGCGCGACGCCTTCGCCGGCGACCGCGTGCCCGGCCACCTGGTCACCGCGGAGTTCCTGCGCGACGTGGACCGCGTGCTCACCCCGGGCGGGGTGTGGATCGCGAACCTCGCCGACCGCCCGCCGATGCCGCACTCGCGGGCCGAGCTCGCGACGACGGGATCGGTCTTCGCGCACGTCGCGCTGATGGCCGAGCCCGGGGTGTTCCGGGGCCGCCGCTACGGCAACGCGCTGCTCGTCGCCTCGCAGTCCCCGTTGCCCGAGCGGGCCCTGGTCCGGGCGTTGTCGGGTGGCGTCGCCCCGGCCCGCCTCGTCGCGGGCGAGGACGCCCGGCACTTCTGCGCGGGGGCGGGCGTTGTGACCGACGACGCGATCTCGCCGAGCTCCCCGGAGGAACCCGACGCATGAGCACGACCCTGGCCCCGCCCGCCGACTCGCAGACCGGGGGTCTCACCGGGTTCGTCCTCGAGACCGTCGACACCCTGGGGGCCCCCGGCGTGGGGTTGATGAGCTTCCTGGAGGTGGTGTTCCCGCCGATCCCCAGCGAGGTCGTCCTGCCGCTGGCCGGCTACCAGGTCCAGCAGGGCCGCATCGGGCTGGTCGCCGTGGTGCTGTTCTCCGTCGGGGGCGCGTTCCTGGGGTCACTCGTCCTCTACTGGCTGGGGAAGGTGGTCGGGCTGCAGCGCGCGGCCCGGATCGCCGACCGGATCCCGTTGATGGACGCCTCCGACGTCACGAAGTCCGCGGAGTGGTTCCACCGCCACGAGGGGGCGGCCGTCTTCACCGGTCGCTTCGTCCCCGGGGTGCGCAGCCTCATCTCGCTGCCGGCGGGGGCGGCGGGGATGGGGCTGCTGAAGTTCTCGCTGCTGACCGTGCTGGGCAGCGGGTTGTGGAACGGGCTGCTGATCGGCCTGGGCATGGCCTTGGGGACGCAGTACGAACTCGTCGAGAGCTACGGCCACTACCTCGACCACGCCTTCTACGCCGCCATCGCGGCGGTCCTGGTGTGGGCCGTCGCCCGCCGGGTGCGCAGCCGCCGGCGGGAACGCGTGGGCTGAGGGAAACCGACGCTGTGCGTTCCTTGTGCCACAAGATCACGTGTGGGAGCGTCCAGCGCAGCAGCGGAGCAAGGTGCCCGCGCTGCCTTGAGGGGGTCGCCGGTGTCCCGGTTCTCGAAGGTCAGGAGGGCAGCCGTCCTGGCTGCGGCGAGCACCACGGTGCTCGTGGGAACGCTGGCGGTGGCACCCACCGCAGGGGCCGCCGGGCCCGGCTGGAGCGTCACCGCGGTCGGCGGGAGCTCCTGGGAGGTGTCCCTGCGGCTGCCCGGACCGGTCCCGGTCCGGGCCGCCCAACCGGAACTGGCCGTGGACGGGGTCGTCCTCGGCGTCGCCCGCCAGGACCCCGACGGGCACACCCTGACGGTGCGGACGGCTGACGCCCGGGTCGCCCGGGCGGGTCGGGTCCAGCTGGCCTGGAACGGGGTCGTCGCCGGCGAGGAGGCCCGCGCCCTGCGGCACGCGGCCGTGCCGGCGGCCGAGGCGGAGACCCTGAGCGGCGAACTGCTGGGCGTCGACCCCGCGACGCGCGGGACGTTCGGCGTGCGCCGGGCGGACTACGACCTGGGTGACACGGCGGTGCGCCTGCCCGGTCTGGGCGGACAGGCCGTGGAGGAACGGGCAGCGGTGTACCTGCCGGCCGGGGCACCGGGCCCGCGACCGGTGGTCGTCTTCCTCCACGGTCGTCACCAGGCCTGCTTCGGTGGTACCGACGAGGACGACTTCGGCGGCTGGCCGTGCGCGGGTTCCTCCCGCCCGGTCCCCAGTCACCTCGGCTACGGCGAGGCCGCGCAGGCACTCGCCTCCCAGGGGTACGCGGTGGTCTCGATCTCCGCCGACGGGATCAACCAGCTGGACTGGCGCGCGGAGGACGGTGGCGCGCAGGCCCGCGGGGAGCTCGTGATGGCCCACCTGGACCTGCTGCGCACCTGGGGCCCGCTCAAGGGGCGCCTGGACCTGACGAACGTCGGCCTGATGGGTCACTCCCGGGGCGGTGAGGGTGTCGTGCGCGCGGCTCTGCTGAACGCCGAACGCCCGGCGCCGTACGGGATCAGGGCGGTGATGCCGCTGGCCCCGGTGGACTTCGCCCGCCAGACCCTGCCGGGCACCGCGATGGCCGTCGTGCTCCCCTACTGCGACGGTGACGTCTCGGACCAGCAGGGTCAGCACTTCTACGACGACAGCCGCTACGCCGCGGGCGACGACGTGCTGCGGTCCTCGCTGCTCGTCATGGGCGCGAACCACAACTTCTTCAACTCCGAGTGGACCCCGGGCCTCTCGCAGGCCCCGTCGAACGACGACTGGTACCTCGCCGACGACCCCGTCTGCGGTGAGAGCGCACCCTCACGCCTCTCCCCCGCCGAGCAGCGCGCGGTGGGTGCCGCCTACGTCTCGGGCTTCTTCCGCCTCACCCTCGGCCGCGAGCAGCAGTTCCTGCCCCTCTTCGACGGCACCGGCGGACGCGCGGGGTCGGCGGGACGGGCCGTCGTGCACACCCAGGCCCAGCAACCCGCCTCGGCGCGGACCGACCTCGCGCCGTTGGAGTCGGCGTCGCGAGGCGTCTCGCTGCCCGCGGGCGCCGCGTACTGCGCGAGCGTCGGTGTCGCCGAGGCGGGGCGGCTCCCCCGGTGCGCCTCCGACCTGCGCCCGGTGAGTTCCTTCCCGCACTGGACCCCGGCCTGGCTGGCGCCGGACGTCCCGGCGACGCCGCTGCTGCGCGCACGCTGGAAGGCGGGTTCCAGCCCGCGACCGGTGACGGTCCAGGTACCGCGGGGAACGTCACCGCAGGTCGCCCAGGCGCTGACCTTCCGCGCGGCGACACCCGGGTTGGTGGCCACCGACCTCACCGTCACCGCCACCGACCGGGCCGGTCGCAGCGCCGGCGTCCGCGTGTCGCGGTTCAGCTCCGCGCTGCGGCCGCTGCCGGCGCTGGCCGACCCGTGGGGTGAGGGGGCGGCGGTGGCCAAGACGTGGCTGCGCACGGTCCGGCTGCCCCTGGACGCCTTCCCCGGCGTCGACGTGGGCGACCTCGCGACCGTGACGTTCACCCCGACGGAACGGTCGACCGACGTGTACCTCTCCGACGTCGCCCTGGACAGCCCGGCGAGCGGGACGGGAACGGTGCCCGCGCTCCCCGCCGTCAGCATCGGCGACGCCGAGGTCTACGAGGACGACGGCACCCAGCAGGTGCGGATGCCGCTGGTGCTGTCGCGACGCTCCACCGTCCCGGTGACCGTGGAGGTCGACACCGCGGCGGCCGCCCTCGACGGCCGCATCACCCCGACCTGGACCCACGTGACCATCCCCGCCGGTCGCCTCACGGGGTCCGTCGTGGTGCCGGTGGTCGGGGACGACGTGGTCAACGACGCCCAGGCACGCTTCACGGTCACGCTGTCGGTGCCCCGGCACGCGGTCGTGGGCGACGGGTTCGGGACGCTGAGCGTCTACGACGACGACCTCTACGACTGATCCGCACGACTGGTTCGGACGACGAACTCCCCCTCCGGATCCGGAGGGGGCGTTCGTCGTGCGCGGTGGGTCAGCCCTGCGACTCGGACCCGTCGCCGGACCAGTCCACGTGGAAGGCCCCGTCACGGTCGGTGCGCTTGTAGGTGTGCGCACCGAAGAGGTCGCGCAGCCCCTGGATGAGGGCCGCGGAGGACCGCTCGCGACGCAGGCCGTCGTAGTAGGCCAGCGAGGAGGAGAACCCGGGGGCGGGGATGCCGGAGTTCACGGAGTGCACGACGACGCGGCGCCAGGCCTCCTGACCCTCCGACACGGCCTGCGCGAAGTAGGGGTCCAGCAGCAGCGACGGCAGTTCCGGCGCGTTGGCGTAGGCGTCCTTGATGCGGTCCAGGAACTTGGCACGGATGATGCAGCCGCCGCGCCAGATCGTCGCCATCGCCCCCGGGTCGACGTTCCAGCCGAACTCCTGGGAACCGGCGCGGATCATGTCGAAGCCCTGCGCGTACGCGACGACCTTCGACGCGTACAGCGCGGCGCGGACGTCGTCGATGAACTGCTCGGCGTCCCCGTCGGCGACGAACGGGCCCTGCGACGCCGGGCCGGGGAGGACCGGCTGCGCGGCCTTGCGCTGCTCGGCGTGACCGGACAGCGCGCGGGCGAAGACGGCTTCGGCGATGCCGGAGACGGGGGTGCCGAGGTCGAGGGCGGTCTGCACCGTCCAGCGGCCGGTGCCCTTCTGCTCGGCCTCGTCGAGGATGACGTCGACGAGCGGGGTGCCCTCGTTCGTCGGGTCGTCCTTGTCGAGGACCCGGGCGGTGATCTCGATGAGGAAGCTCTCCAGGTCGCCCTCGTTCCAGGACGTGAACACCTCGGCGAGCTGCTTGGGCGTGCGACCCAGGCCGTGGCGCAGCAGGTCGTAGGCCTCGGCGATGAGCTGCATGTCGGCGTACTCGATGCCGTTGTGCACCATCTTCACGAAGTGCCCGGCCCCGTCGGCGCCGACGTGGGTGGAGCACGGGGTCCCGTCGACGGAGACGGCGATGTCGGCGAAGATCGGGCCGAGCTTGGCGTAGGCGTGCTCGGAGCCGCCGGGCATGATCGAGGGCCCCAGCAGCGCACCCTCCTCACCCCCGGAGACGCCGACCCCGGCGAAGTGGATGCCCTGCTCGCGCAGCGCGGCCTCACGGCGGCGGGTGTCGGCGAAGTGGGCGTTGCCCGCGTCGACGAGGATGTCGCCCTCGGAGAGCAGCGGGGCGAGTTCGTCGATGACGGCGTCGGTCGGGCCGCCGGCCTTCACCATGATGATGATCGTGCGCGGGGACTCGAGGGAGTCGACGAACTCCTGGGCGGAGTAGCCGGGGACGAAGCTGCCCTCGTCGCCGAACTCCTCGACCAGGGCCTTCGTCTTGGCGTCGCTGCGGTTGTGCACGGCGGTCACGTAACCGTGCCGGGCGATGTTGCGAGCCAGGTTGCGGCCCATGGTCGCGAGACCGGTCACACCGATCTGTGCCTTCTGCTTCTCAGTCACCCCGGAATCCTGCCCTGTGGACCCCCCACCCCGACAGACCACCCCGGTGACGAAGTCCTCTCACTCGCCCCGGGAGGCGGTGAGGCGGGCGCGGACGTCCCGCATCCGGGGCACCACGACCCCGTTGCGGGCCATCAGCGCGCGGGTCTGGCGCCGGCTGACGAGGATCCCGACGACCCCGACCGACCACAGCGGGAACTGGACGGCGAAGGCCACCTTGAACGCGCCGAGCGAGTACGTCGCCGGGGTCCCGGCGCCCTGGAGGTCGAGCAGGAGGCCGATCGCGGCGATGAAGACGATGGTCGCGGTGAAGCCCATCACGTTGGTCATGCCCGTCGCCCCGCCGAGGCGGTGCACGGGGTTGGAGGTGCGCGCGTAGTCGAAGCCGATCATCGACCCCGGTACCCCCGTCGCCACGACGACGACCATGACGGCGAGCACCCACAGCGGGGCCGGTCCCGGCCACAGCAGCACGACGCTCCAGACGACGAACTGGCCGCTGACGATCGCCAGCACGATCCAGGACCGCCGGAACGGGTGCCGGGCGACGAGGGTGCCCATCAGCGGCCCCGTCCCGGCCGCGCTCACGGTGTAGAGCGTCAGCAGGGCGCCCGCCGCGCCGGTGCCGAGCCCTTGGCCGGAGACGAGGAACGGGTAGCCCCAGAGGGCGGCGAAGGCGTTGCCGGAGAACGGGGTCGCCCAGTGCGACCAGAGCCCGAGCCGGGTCCCGGGGTGGCGCAGCGCGGCCCGGAGGTCACCCAGCACCTCGCGCAGGGGTTTCGCCGCGCGGGGGTTCACCGTCCCCGGCGGGACGTCGCGCAGGACGAGCACGCAGAGGACCGCGGTGAGGACGGTGAACGCGGCGATCCCCCCGTAGGCGGCGGTCCAGCCCGGGCCGTGCAGCAGTGCGACGAGCGGGACGAAGCTGAACACCTGACCCAGCTGACCGAACAACCCGACCAGCTGGGTCATCACGGGGACCCGCTGCGGCGGGAACCAGTTCGTCACCACGCGGAGCACGCTGACGAACGTCGCGGCGTCGCCGGCCCCGACGAGGACGCGGGCCAGCACGGCCTGCCAGGTCTGGGTGCTCAGGGCCAGGAGGAGCTGTCCCCCGCCCATCGCGATCCCGCCGGCGATCACGAGCCGGCGCGGACCCCAGCGGTCGATGAGGACGCCGATCGGGACCTGCAGGACGGCGTAGACGAGGAACTGCAGCACGGCGAAGCTGGACAGCGTCCCGGCACCGATCCCGTAGCGCTCCTGCGCCTCCAGGCCGGCGGCGGCCAGCGAGGTGCGGTTCCCGACGGTGACGACGTAGGCCAGCGCGCCGACCGCGAAGACGAGCCAGGCGCCCCGGACGGCGGGTTCCCCGCGGGTCACCGCCGCACCGCCCGGAGCCGGTCGCCGGCCCGGCGGACGTGGTCGCGCACCAGGTGCAGCCACGCGTCGACGTCGTCGCCGAGCAGGCTCGCGCGCAGCGCCTCGTGGTCGGCCAGGGCCGTCGCGACGCGGTCCCCCGAGCCGTGGAGGTTCGCGACCCCCATCCGCATCTGCCGGTCCCGCAGGGAGTCGTAGAGGGCGGACAGCACCTCGTTGCCGGCGCTGCGGACGACGGTGGCGTGGAAGGCGCGGTCGGCGGCCGTGAAGGCCCAGGGGTCGCCGACGGCGGCGCGCATGTCCTGCAGGTGCGGGACGAGGTCGACGGCGAGGTCGGCGCGCCGCGCCCACGCTCGGGCGGCGGTGTGGACCTCGACGAGTTCGCGCGCCTCGAGGACGTCCTCGACCTCGGCCGGGGACACCGGCACGACCAGGGCGCCGCGCTTGGGGATGAGGTGCACGAGGCCCTCGGCCTGCAGTTGCAGGAGCCCTTCGCGGACGGGCGTGCGGGAGACGCCGACGAGGTCGGCGATCTCGCCCTCGGTGAGCAGCTGCCCGCCGGCCAGGGACCGGTCGAGGATCCCGTGCTTGACCTGCGCGTAGACCCGCGAGCTCGCTGTATCCATGATGTATCTATCTTAGCGGAGCGCGGACCCCGCCACCCGCAGGTCGGCCACCAGCGCCGCGTACGCCGCGTCCCGCTCCGCCTCGGGGGTCCGCAGCACCGCCGAGGGGTGGATCGTGCCCAGGAACGTCTTCTCCCCGCGGGAGGTCGGCAGCGTGAAGAGCGTGCCGCGGTGCTTGGTGACCCGGAAGTCCTTGGGCAGCAGCGCCTTCGCAGCGGTCGCACCGAGGCAGACGACGACGTCGGGATCGACCTGGACGAGTTCGGCCGCCAGCCACGGCCGGCAGGCGGTGATGTGGCCCACGTCGGGGCTGGCGTGGATGCGGCGGTTCCCGGGCGCGGTCTGAGTGAAGCGGAAGTGCTTGACCGCGTTCGTCACGTACGTCGTGGCGAGGTCGATGCCCGCCTCGGCGACCGCCTTCTGCAGCAACCGCCCGGCCGGACCGACGAACGGGACGCCCCGGCGGTCCTCCTGGTCGCCGGGTTGCTCACCGACCAGCACGAGACGGGCGTCGGCGGCACCCGCCGAGAACACGACCTGGGTGGCGGGTTCCCACAGCTCGCAGCCGTGGCAGTTCGTCGCCGCCTCGCGCAGCTGCTCGACGTCGGCGCCCTCGGGCACCCACTCCTGCGCACCGGGGCGCTCGACCTTGGTCACCATGCCGTTGTCCTGACCTCTCGCGTCGGTGGTGCTCGCCACTGGCGTGCCGGCGTGACCACCCTCGACCCCTTCGCGGCTCGCCGCCCGGCGACGAGGTCGGACGACGCGGTCACCGGGAGGGCGCCGTCGCCCCGTCGGGGAGGTCGTTGAGGACGGAGAGGGTCGCGCTCGCCCGCCGGACCGCGCTGCCCGCGCTCGGGTGGGCCGGGAGGACGTCGTCGAGGAAGCCGTAGCGACGCACGAGCTGCGACGTCGCAGAGGTGCGCGGTCCCCGGCGCAGGTGCGACCACCAGTCGGCGATGTCACCCCAGCCCGGGGCGGAGAGCGAGCCGCCGAACTGCTGCACCGAGAGCCCGGCGCACAGGTTGGCGAAGGACAACCGCTGGGCCAGGGGCCACCCCCCGAGCGTCGCCGTGAGGAAACCCGCCCCGAAGACGTCCCCGGCCCCGGTGGCGTCGAGGGCCTCCATGGGCAGGCCGGGGACCTGCACGCTCTCGCCGCTGACCTGGTCGACGGCGACGGCACCGTCGGCCCCGCAGGTGACGACAGCCACCGGAACCAGTTCGGAGAGCGCGGTGACGGCCGCCGCCGCGGAGTCGGCCCGGGTGTAGCGCATGGCCTCGACGTGGTTGGGCAGGAACGCGTGGCAGTGCTCCAGCCCGCCCAGCACGTCGGGGTTCCACTGGGTGGAGGAGTCCCAGCCGACGTCGGCGAAGACCAGCGAACCCTGCGCCTGCGCGCGCAGCACCCACGGCTGCGGGACCGCCGCCAGGTGCACGAGCGCGGCGCGCGAGACGGGCACCTCGGCGGGTTCGTCGACGGGTGCGGGGTGCTCGTGGGTGACCATCGCCCGGTCCCCGCCGTAGGCCAGCGAGACCGTCAGCGGCGAGTGCCAGTCCGCCACCCGGTAGGACGTCGAGAGGTCGATGCCCTCCTGCTCGCCGAGGGTCTGCCAGCAGAACTGACCGTAGGCGTCGGTGCTGAACGCCGCCGACAGCGACGTCGACAACCCCAGCCGGGACGCCGCGACCGCCATGTTGGCGATCCCGCCCGGGCACGAGCCCATCCCCGAGGTCCAGACCTCGGTGCCCAACCGGGGTTCGGAGTCCAGGCCCGTCAGCACGATGTCCAGGAACACCGTGCCGCGGACGTGGACGTCGAAGGGCGTCTCCTGCTGCGTCAGCATCCCCCGATGCTGTCAGCTGGGTCAGACCGCGAGGTAGCCCCCGTCGACGGGGATCGTGTGGCCGGTGACCCAGGCGGCGTCGTCGCTGGCGAGGAAGGCGACGACGGTGGCGACGTCGCGGGCCTCGGGCATGCCGGGCTTGGGGTTGAACGCCTCCATGTTCGCCTTCATCGCGACCGGGTCGGGGGCGGTCTCGATGAACTCCTCGACCAGCGGGGTCTTCACGACGGTCGGCGCGACGGCGTTGACGCGGATGTTGCGCGCGGCGTACTCGATCGCGGCCGACCTGGTCAGCGCCACGACCCCGCCCTTGGTGAAGGTGTAGGGGGAGATGTTGATCTGCCCGCCGAGGCCCGCGGTGGAGGCGGTGTTGACGATGGCGCCCCCGCCGGTCTTCAGCATGGCCGCGATGGTGTGCTTGAGGGTCCAGAACACCCCGTCACCGTTGATGCCGGAGACGAGGTTCCAGTTGGCGTCGTCCATCTCGTGCAGGGGTTGCTGCCGGCCGGCGATCCCCGCGTTGTTGAACACGACGTCGATGCGGCCGTAGTGCGCGACGGCCGCGGCGACGGCCGCCTCGACGGAGGCGCTGCTGCTGGTGTCGGTCCCCACGGCGAGGGCGTCGGGGAGGTCGGCGGCGGCCTTCCGGGCGGCGTCCTCGGCGATGTCGGCCAGGACGACCTTGGCGCCCTCCTCGGCGAGCAGCTGCGCGACGGCGAGTCCGAGCCCGGACGCGTCTCCGGTGATGAAGGCGACCTTGTCGGTGAACCTCATGGGTGTTCCTCTCCTTGGAGCGTGCAGGTCGGTGAACCCTCGGACTCTATTCGACAGGTGTCGATCTGCGTGCGAGAGGTGCACCGCACCACCCGGGTGTTGGATGCGGGTCATGGAGAACCGAACCCTCGGGAACAGCGGCACGTCCGTCTCCCACCTCGCCCTGGGCACCATGACGTTCGGCAGCGAGACCGACCGCGACGGCTCGTTCGAGCAGCTCGACACGTTCCTCGCCGCCGGCGGGACCCTCGTCGACACCGCCGACGTCTACTCCGGCGGCACGTCGGAGGAGATCATCGGCGCCTGGCTCGCCGACCGTCCCGCAGACGTCACCGAACGGGTCGTCCTGGCCACGAAGGGACGCTTCCCGACCTCGCCGGAACCCAACGGCGTCGGGCTGTCCCGCCGCCACCTCACCCGCGCCCTCGACGCGTCGCTGCGCCGTCTCGGCGTCGAGACCGTCGACCTCTACCAGGTGCACGCCTGGGACCCGTGGACCCCGATCGAGGAGACCCTCGCGACCCTGGACTCCTTCGTCCGCGCCGGGAAGGTCCACCACGTCGGGTTGTCGAACTTCACCGGCTGGCAGCTGCAGAAGGCCGTCGACGTGGCCGACGCGGCGGGCTTCTCCCCGCCGGTCACCCTGCAGCCGCAGTACAACCTGCTGGTCCGCGAGATCGAGTGGGAGATCGTCCCGGCGGCCGAGGAGAACGGCCTGGGCCTGCTCCCCTGGTCACCGCTGGGCGGCGGCTGGTTGTCCGGCAAGTACACCCGGGACAACGCCCCCACCGGCGCGACCCGACTCGGTGAGAACCCCGAGCGCGGGGTCGAGGCCTACGCCCGTCGCAACGCCCAGACCCGGACCTGGGCCGTCGTGGACGCGGTGCAGAAGGTGGCCGAGGACCGCGGGGCGACGATGGCCCAGGTCTCGCTGGCCTGGCTCGCGGCCCAGCCGGCCGTCAGCTCGGTGATCCTCGGCGCGCGCACGACGCAGCAGCTCACCGAGAACCTCGGTGCGGCCGACCTGGAGCTCGAGGCCGCCGAACTCGTCCTCCTCGACGAGGCCAGCGACCCCGAACCCGCGGACTACCCCTACGGCGGACCGGGTTCGACCCAGCGTTCCCGCAAGTTGCAGGGCGGTCGCTAGGAGATCAGTCCGACGGCGCGTGCGACTCCTGCACACCCTGCACGCCCGCGTCGTCGGCCTCCTCGGTCTCGGGAAGGGTCTTCCACCCCTCCTTGACCTCCGCGGTCAGTTCCTCGGACTTCTCCAGGTGCTCCTGGGCGGTGTCCTTCTGAGTGTCCTTCTGGTCGTCCTTCTGGTCAGCCATCTCGTTCCCTCTCAGCGGTCGTTCGGTTTGCGGTCGGCGGCCACGGCGTCCCGCGAGCCCATGGGCTGCTCGGGGCCGACGGTGGTGTCCTTGTCGGTCTGCTTCTCCGCCTCGGCGTTGACCTCGGCGCCCAGCAGGATCGCGTAGCTCGTGAGCCACAGCCACATGAGCAGGACGACGACGCCGGCCATCGAGCCGTAGTTCTTGGCGTAGGACGACTGGCCGGCGGTGGAGACGTAGATCGAGAAACCCGCCGAGACGATGAGCCACAGGACCGTGGCGACCCCGGCGCCGACCGACACCCACTTGACGCGCGGCGAGTCGCGGTCGGGGGCGACGCGGTAGACGACGCCCAGGGCGACGACGACCAGACCGAGCAGCAGCACCCAGCGCAGGACGTTCACGACGATGCTGACGATCCCGCTGGCCCCCAGCGCCTTCACCAGGACGGGTGCGACACCGATGAGTGCGACGGCCAGCAGCATGAAGACGATGGCGCCGATCGTGAGCAGCAGCGCCGTGCCCTTGCGCTTGAGGAAACCCCGGGTCTCCTTCTCGTCGTAGGCGCTGTTCGTCGCCGCCATGAGGTTCTCGACGCCGCTGGAGGCGCTCCACAGCGCCAGCACGATGGCGAGCACCGCCGTGATGCCGGCCGTGGACTTGCCGGTCGCGACGTTCTGGACCTGGCTGATGACGAGCTTGCGGGCCTCGTCGGGGATCGCCGAGATCCCGTTGACCTGATCGGCGATCGACTGGGTGTTTCCGAAGATCCCCCAGATCAGGAACGCCGCGGTCAGGGCCGGGAAGATGGCCAGGAAGGCCTTGAAGGCGACCCCCGCCGCCAGCAGCGGCACCAGGTCCTCCTTGGCCTCCCCCCAGGCCCGCTTCGTCACGGCCAGCCACCCCTTCGCGGGGATCTGCTGCGGGGATTCTGCGTTCTCGCCGTGGCGGTCGACCGTGAGATCGTCACGTCGGGTCGTTCTGCTCATGCTCCCCAGCGTGCTGGATCTCTCCCCGCTCCGCACGGTGAGGTCAGGCCGCCGAGGCCCTCCCGGCGACGAACGAGGCCCACAGACCCGCGTAGTAGCCGCCGCGCTCGAGCAGTTCCTGGTGGCTGCCCTCCTCGACGACCCGGCCGAGGTCGAGCACCACGATGCGGTCCGCGCGGGCGGCGGTGGTCAACCGGTGGGCGACGACGATCGTCGTGCGCCGGCTCGCCGCGGCGTCGCTGGCGGCCGCGATGGCCGCCTCGGCCGCGGGGTCGAGCGCAGCGGTGGCCTCGTCGAGCAGCAGGACGTCGGGGTCGACGAGTTCGGCCCGGGCGAGCGCGACGAGCTGACGCTGACCGGTGGAGAGGTTGCGGCCGCGTTCGCCGACGACGAACCCGTACCCGCCCGGCAGCGCCTCGATCACCCGGTCGGCGCCGACCGCGGCCGCGGCCGCCCGCACCTGCTCGGGGCTCGCCTCGGGCCGGGCGTAGGCGATCGCCTCGGCGACCGTGCCGTCGAAGAGGTACGCCTCCTGGGGGACGACGCCGAGCCGCTGCCGGAAACCTTCGAGGTCCAGCGAGCGCAGGTCGGTCCCGTCGACCAGGACCCGTCCCCCGGTCGGGTCGTAGAAGCGGGCGGCGAGCTTCACCACGGTCGACTTCCCCGCGCCGGTCTCCCCGACCAGGGCCACCGTCTCCCCCGCGCGGACGTGCAGGTCGAGGTCGGCCAGCGCCGGGTGCTCGGTGTTCTGGTAGTGGAACTGCACGCCCTCGAACCGCAGGTCCCCGCGCAGTCGGGTCACCGGGACCGGCTGCGCGGCGGGGACGACCGTGGTCGGCGTGCGGAGCAGGTCGCGCAGTCGACGCAACCCGACGGCGGCCTGCTGGTACCCGTCGAACACCTGCGACAACTGCTGGACCGGGGCGAAGAACAGGTCGACGTAGAGCAGGAACGCCACGAGGACGCCGAGGGAGACGCTCCCCTGGCGCACCAGGGAGGCGCCGACGACGAGCACCAGCGCCGCCGTCACCTCGTTGAGGAACTGCACGAACGGGAAGTAGGTGGCGATGTAGCGCTGGGCCCGGACCCGGGCGTCGCGATAGGCCCACCCCTTGCGGTGGAACGCCGCGGTGTCCTCCTCGGTGCGCACGAAGGCCTGGGTCACGCGGACCCCCGCGACCGACTCCTGGAACTGGACGTTCACCGCGCTGATCCGCTCGCGGGCCTCGGTGTAGGCCGGTCGCGACTTCGCCCGGAACACCAGCGTCGCGACGACGAGCACCGGGAGCACGCAGACGACGACGACGGCGAGTTCCGGGTCGAGGACGAGCATCGCGACGAACACCCCGACCAGCGACAGCAGGCTCACCAGAGCCTGGGCGACGCCGTTCTGCAGGAACGTCGACAGCGCGTCCACGTCGGTGGTCATCCGGGTCATGATCCGCCCGGCCTGCTCACGTTCGTAGTAGTCCAGCCCGAGGCGCTGCAACTGCGCGAACGTCTTGAGCCGCAGGCTGAAGAGGATCCGCTCCCCGGTCCGCCCGGTCACCCGGCCCTGCCCGACGGTCACCAGCCAGTCCGCCGCGACGACGAACGCCGCGATGGCGGAGACCCACAGCAGCGCGCGCAGGTCGTCGGCCGCGACCCCCCGGTCGAGGCCGTCGCGCACCAGCTGGGGCAGGACCAGTTGCGCCGCGGCGTCGCCGGCCACGAGCAGCATGCCCGCGAGCAGCGCCCACCGGAACGGGCGCAGCAGGCGGCCCAGCCCGAACGCGGGCTCGTGCCGTTCCGCGGCGGCGACGTCGATGGCCGGCACGTCGCGCACCGGCGGCAGCGCGGCGATCCGGTCGAGCAGTGCCCCCGAGACGGGCAGACCCGCGTCGACGGCGGCGGCCGCGGCGGAGCGACCGGCGCGCGGGGCCGGGACGGGGGCACCCGTCACGGCGGTCGCCGGCACGCGTTCGGGAGCGCTCGCCGGGGCCTCGTCGGTGTCGAAGAGGCGGCGGAAGACCGCGCTCCGTCCCTGCAGCTCCGCCTCGGTGCCCTCGTCGACGACGCGACCGCCGTCGAGCACGACGATCCGGTCGGCCAGGCGCAGCGTGGAGCGGCGGTGGGCCACGAGCAGCGTCGTGCGCCCCTCCTCGCGCGCGTCGGCCAGCGCGCCGAGGATGCGTTGCTCCACGGTCGGGTCGACCGCGGAGGTGGCGTCGTCGAGGACCAGCACGCGGGGGCGGGCCAGCACCGCGCGGGCCAGGCCGATGCGCTGGCGCTGCCCACCGGAGAGGGTGAGGCCCTGTTCCCCGACGAGGGAGTCCCAGCCGTGGTCGAGGGCGTCGACGAAACCGTCGGCGGCCGCGGTGCTCAGCGCGGCCCGGACCGCCGCGTCGCCGGCGTCGGGAACGGAGTAGGCGACGTTGGCGCGGACGGTGTCGGAGAAGAGGAACGTCTCCTCGAAGACCAGGCCGATCGCGGCCCGCAGCGCCCGCGGGTCGAGGTCGCGGACGTCGACGCCGCCGATGCGGACGCTGCCCGCGGCGACGTCGTAGAAGCGCGGCAGCAGGTTCGTGATCGTCGACTTGCCCGACCCGGCCGTCCCGACGAGGGCGACGGTGCCCCCGGCGGGGACGCGGAGGTCGACGTCGTGCAGGACGGTGCGGTCGTCGGTGAAGCCGAAGCGCACGCCGGACAGTTCCACCGACAAGGGCCCGTCCGGCAGCTCCCGCGCCGGGGTGGTGCGGGGAGCCAGGACGTGCGGACGGGTGTCGACGACCTGCAGGACGCGTTCGACCCCCGCGCGGGCCTGCTGACCCACGGTGAGCAGACCGGCGAGCTGGCGCACCGGGGAGACGAGCTGGCCGAGGTAGGTCGAGAACGCCAGGAACGTCCCCACGGTGAGGTGCCCGTTCAGCGCCAGCCACCCGCCGAAGAGCAGCACCCCGACCTGCCCCAGGGCCGGAACCGCCTGCAGCGCAGGCCCGTAGCGGGAGTTGTAGCGCACGACGCGCATCCGGTCGGTGAACAGGTCACCGACGATGCCCTCGAGGCGGCGCAGCTCCGCGGCCTCCTGCCCGAAACCCTTGACGACCCGCACCCCGGTCACCGCGGCCTCGACGTGCGCGGCGACCTCGGCCGCCCGGGCCTGGGCGGCGAAGTTCGCCGGGAACAGGTCCCGGCGGCTGCGGAACGCGATCCACCACAACGCCGGGCCGATCGCGAGCGCCACCAGGGTCAGCGGCGGGGACAGCGTGGCCATGACGACGAGGGAGACGACGAACAGGACGGCGTTGCCGGTGACGTTGGGCAGCCAGGCGAGCAGTCCCTGGACGAGCTGGACGTCGCTGATCGAGCGGCTGACGACCTGGCCGGTGGAGAGGCCGTCGAGCTGGCGCCCGTCCATCCGCTGCACCGCGGCGTGGACCTCGTTGCGCAGGTCGAACTGCACGTCCAGCGACAACCGCCCGGCGGTGAAGCGGCGCACGAAGCCGAGGGCGTAGACGACCACCCCGGCCAGGACGAGCAGCGCGGCCCACGGCCACAGGGCGGCCCCGGGGGTGCCGATGACGTCATCGATCACGTGCCGGACGACCAGCGGGACCATCGCGGCGACGCCGTAGGAGACGACCGAGGAGCCGAAGGCGAGGAAGAGGTCGCGGCGGTGGGCCAGGCAGTGGCCGAGCAGCCGGCGGAACCAGCCGGAGGGCCGGGATCGTTCTGAGGGCACGAAGGACGACACTAACCCCGGGTGGAACAGCGTGCCGGTTCGCGGAGTTCCGGTGAGGGTGAGCGTTGCGCTGTCCGTCCTCGACCTCTCCCCCGTCTCCTCGGGCACGCCGGCCTCGCTGGCGTTGCGCCGCAGCGTGGACCTGGCGCGGGCGGCCGAGGCGGCGGGCTACGTCCGCCACTGGGTCTCCGAGCACCACAACCTGAGCGCCGTCGGCAGCGCGGACCCGGTGGTGCTCATCGGCGCGATCGCGGCCGCGACGAGCACGTTGCGGGTGGGCGCGGGCGGGATCATGTTGCCCAACCACTCCCCGCTGGCCGTGGCGGAGTCCTTCCGGTCGCTGGAGGGTCTGCACCCGGGGCGGATCGACCTCGGCCTCGGCCGGGCGGTGGGGACGGACCCGCGCACGGCGCTGGCCCTGCAGCGTTCGCGTCAGGCGCTGGCCCTGGACGACTTCGAGGAGCAGCTGGCCGAGCTGCACGGCTACGTCGACGGCTTCCCCGCGGGTCACCCCTTCGCCGGGATCCGGGCGCAACCGGACGACGTGCCGCTGCCGCCGGTGTGGTTGCTGGGTTCCAGCGAGCACGGGTCGGCGGTCGCGGCCCGGTCGGGCACGGGGTACGCCTACGCCGGGCACTTCGGCTCGGTCTCCCCCGTCGAGGTGCTGCGCTCCTACCGGGAGGACTTCGTCCCCTCGCGGTACTGGCCGCGTCCGCACGCGGTGCTGACCCTCGCGGTGCTGGTCGCGGAGACGAGCGAGCGCGCGCAGGCGCTGGCGGCGGCGGCGACCCTGGCGACGACCCGGCTGCGCCTGGGGATGCCGGGGCCGTTGCCGAGCCCGGAGGAGGCGGCCGCGCACCGCTGGACCCTCGCGGAGCGCAACACGGCGGGGCGGCTGGGGTCGAAGCTGGTGGCGGGCACGCCGGAGGAGGTCGTCCCCCGGTTGCTGGACGTCGTGGAACGCAGCGGGGCGGACGAGTTGATGGTCGTGACGCAGGTGCACGACCTGGCCGAACGGGTGCTCTCCTACGAGCTGCTGGCCCAGGAGTGGTCGCGCGTCACGCAGTCCGGTGAGGACGTGAGCCGAACGGGTGAACCCGTCTGACGCAGCTCAAGCACGCAGCGTCACGGCCGACGGAGAGGACATGATCAGCCTCACGAGCACCTGGGGCTCGGCGCTGGCCATCACCACGGCCACCCCCGAACCCGCCGCGACCTCCGCCGCCGGCGAGCGTGACCAGCGCCGCGGTCGTCCCGCGATGGTCGTGCGTCGCCTGCCCGCGACCGAGGGCGAGATCGACTTCGGCCCCTCCGACGACCTGCACCCGGCGGGACGGCTCGACATCTACCTCTGAACCTCCCGCAGCACGAGGTCGCGGAGCCCGCCGTGCTCGACGGTGAGCTCCAGCCAGGTGCCGGTGGGCATCCGCCGGCGGTCGGTGGGTGAGCCCGGGTTCAGCATCCGGGTCCCCGCGGGGGTCGTGGAGTCCCACGGGACGTGGCTGTGCCCGAAGAGCAGCACGTCCAGCGAGCCACCGTGGCGGGCGTCGCAACGACGTTCCCGGCCCTCCTTCGCGCCCGTCTCGTGCACGACCCCGAACCGGACCCCGTCGACCTCGAAGGCGGCGAACTCGTCCAGGTGCGCGCGCACGTCCGCGCCGTCGTTGTTGCCGGCCACGCCCACGAGGGCGGCGGAGCGGGCGCGCAGGGCCAGCACCGTGGCCTCGTCGCACCAGTCCCCCGCGTGCACGACGAGGTCGGCGGACTCCACCGCCGCCCAGACCGGCGCGGGCAGGTCCTTCGCCCGCGCCGGCAGGTGGGTGTCGGAGACGACGACGATCCGGGTGGCCATCAGCCGAGCTGGCGCACCCGGACGGTCTCGGGCAGCTCGCGCAACCGGCGACCGACCTCCTCGGAGGCGTGCGCGGCGATGTCGGTGACGACGTAGCCGAGGTCGCCGCGGGTCGCGAGCTGCTGACCCTCGATGTTGACCCCGGCGTCGGCGAGGACCTTGTTGATGGCCGCGAGCACGCCCGGGACGTTGCGGTGCAGGTGGGCCAGGCGCACCGTCTCCGGGGCCGTCTCGGTGTCCAGCGTCGGCAGGTTCACCGACAGCGCCGTCGTGCCGTGCAGGGCGTAGTCGCGCATCTTGGCCGCGACGAACCGCCCGATGTCCTCCTGCGCCTCCTCCGTCGACCCCGCCACGTGCGGGGTCAGGATGACGTTGGGCAGCCCGCGCAGGACGGAGTCGAAGGACTGGCCGCTGCCCTTGGGCTCGGTGGGGAAGACGTCGAGGGCCGCCCCGGCGACGTGGCCGGACCGGACGTGCCGCGCGAGCGCCTCGTCGTCGACGACGAACCCGCGCGAGAGGTTGAGGAAGATCGAGCCGGGACGCATCCGGGAGAACTCCGCCTCACCGAAGAACCCGGTGTTGGACCGGCGGCCGTCGACGTGCAGGCTGACGACGTCGGCGATCTCGAGGAGTTCGTGCAGGCTCCCGCAGCGTCGCGCGTTGCCCAGGGCGAGCTTGTCGGTGGTGTCGTAGAAGAAGACGCTCATGCCCAGCGCCTCGGCCACCACGGACAGCTGGGAGCCGATGTTGCCGTAGCCGACGATGCCGAGGCGACGGCCGCGGACCTCGTGCGAGCCCGCGGCCGACTTGTCCCACACCCCGTCGTGCATCGCCCGGTCCTTGACCGTGAGGCGGCGGGTGAGGGCGATGATCTCGGCGAGCGCGAGCTCCACGACGCTGCGGGTGTTGCTGTAGGGCGCGTTGAACACGGCGATGCCGTTCGCGGCGGCGGCGAAGAGGTCGATCTGGTTGGTGCCGATGCAGAAGGCGCCGACGGTGCGCAGGTCGGTGGCCGCCTCCAGGACCTTCGCGGTCACCTGCGTCTGGGAGCGGATCCCCAGCAGCGAGACCCCTTCGACGCGGCGGGCCAGTTCGGCCTCGTCGAGGGCACCGGACGTGGTCTCGACCTCCCAACCGGCGTCGGACAGCAGGGTCCGGGCGTCGGCGTGGATGTTCTCCAGCAGCAGCGCACGTCCGCGACGGACGGGTGCGAGGTCGGGGGCGGACACGGGTTCCTCCAACTACGAGCGGGTGCGTGGGGGGCCAGTCTCCCGCACCCGCACCCGTGGGCCGAACGCCGTGCGCCGTGAGCGCCCGGGAGCGCCCGTGAGCTCAGACCGACGCGACGGCGTCGGCCACGGGGACGTCGCCCCCGACCAGCTCGAGCACCCGTGTCGGCTCGACCCCGTCGACGAGGCGGTCGAGCAGGGCCAGGCAGACGGCGGCGACGTCGGCCCGGGGGACCGCACCGCGCGCCACCGACGGGGCCAGCTGCACCCGACCCGTCGCGGCCTCGTCGCTGAGCGCCCCCGGGCGCAGCACACCGACGCGCAACCCACTGCGCTGCAGCAGGTCCTCCTCGGCCGCCAGTTTGGCGCGGAGGTAAGCGAGGAACACCTCCCCGACCCCGTCGGGGGTGGCGCCGTCGCGCACCGACTCCACGCCCATCGAGGAGACCAGCAGGTAGGCCGGTACCGCGGCGCGCTCGGCGGCGTCCGCCAGCAGGACCGCCGCCCCGCGGTCGACGGTGTCCTTGCGCGACGCGCCGCTGCCCGGACCGGCGCCGGCGAGGAAGACCACGGCGTCGGCGCCGGCGAGGTCGCCCGCGAGCGTCGCGGCGTCGAGGGTCTCCAGGTCACGGACCAGGGCCTGCTCACCGAGGGCCTCGAGGTCGCGGACGTGGTCGGGGTTGCGAACCAGGCCGACCACCTCGTCGCCGCGGGACACGGCCGACCGGGCGAGCAGCAGGGCGATCTGTCCGTGACCTCCGGCGATGACGATGCGCATGCCCAGACGGTAGGCCAGAATCCTCCGGTGCCTTCCCCCACCACCTCCGTCCGCGCCCACCTGCGCCTGCGGGCCGACGCTCCCGCTGCGGCCTCCGCCCTCGTCGCGCTCGCCGACCGCCACGGGGTGGAACTGCTCTCCGAGACCCTCACCGTGACCGGTCCCGACGGCCCGGTGGAGGTCCGTGAACTCCGCTCGGGCGACGGCACCCGCCTGCACGAGTTCACCGTCCCCGCCGGGGCGAGCACGCTGGAGTACGAGGCGCAGGCCCGCACCTCGACGGGTCCCGACGCCGCCCTCGGGGCCCTGGAACGGTGGGAGTTCACCCGGCCCAGCCGCTACTGCCCCTCGGACCGGCTGATCACGTTCGCGGCCGCGGAGTTCGGCCGCCTCGACGCCGGCCCCCGCCGGGAACTGCTGCCGGACCTGGTCGCGCGCTGGGTGTTCGACCACCTCGCCTACGTCAGCGGCTCCAGCCTGCCCACCGACGGGGCCCTGGAGACCCTGCTCGCCCGTCAGGGGGTGTGCCGCGACTTCACCCACCTCGTCGTGGCGGTGCTGCGCGCCCTCGACGTCCCGGCCCGGCTGTGCTCGGTCTACGCGCCGGGGCTGTCACCGATGGACTTCCACGCCGTCGTGGAGGCCGCTCCGGACGGGCGGTGGCAGGTCGTCGACGCGACCCGCCTGGCGCCGCGGGAGTCGTTGCTGCGGATCGCCTCCGGCCGCGACGCGGCGGACACGGCGTTCCTCACCACGGCCGGTCAGGTCGACCTGCAGGAGCTCTCGGTGGTCGCGGTCGTCGAGGGTGACCTGCCCCTCGACGACCACGCGCACCCGGTCGTGCTGCGCTGAGCGGGGCTCAGAGCTTCTCGGTCACCAGGGTGGCGGCGTCGGGGTAGACCTCGAGGCGCTCCTCGGGGATGGGTTCCCCCGAGACGATCGAGAGCCCGTAGGTGCCGGCGTCCAGCCGCTTCAAGGCGTCCTCGACGCTGTCGAGGCGCCGGCGGGCGCCGTCGAGGAGGCCCTCGTTCTCGGCGGCCTGCTGCTCGTGCGCCCCGAGGTCACCCGTGTCCTGGCCACCCTCGGCGGCGTCGGGGGTGCTGCCGGACTCCAACCGGGCCGTGAGGTCGTCGATGGTCGACTGCAGGTCGCGCTGCAGGCCCAGGAGGCGTTCGCGGGCGGTGTCGGTGTCCATGGTGGTGCTCCCAAACGTCGACTGCGTGTTCGTGACGTCCGTTGATACCCCGTGCGGGCCCCGGGCGCAGCACGAGGTGACGAACCGCGGGGCCGGGTCCATGCTGAGCGGATGATCTCCGTCGACCTGGCCCTGCAGCTGCGCAGCGCCGGCCTGCAGTGGCACCCCGCCTCCGGCGACCGCTTCGTCATCCCGAACCGCGACATGGACTCCGACGTCTTCACCCTCAGCGACATGACGATCGAGGTCCACGACCACCCGTCGGGCAAGATCATCGGGTTCAACGGAACCACCGAGTGGGCGCTGGACTCCGTGGACCAGCCCGAGGCGTGCTGGCTGCCGGCCGAGCACCAGCTGCGGGAGCTGCTGGGCGAGCGCTTCACCCGCCTCGAGCGTCGCGACGTCGGCGACACGATCGTCCACCGGGTGCTGCTGCTGGACGAACGGGGCGCCGACGCCTTCGAGGCCGAGGACGCCGCCGAGGCCTACGGACGCGCTCTGCTGCACCACGTCTCGGGCGCCGGCGGCGGCAGCGTCGGGACCTCCGACGCCGCCACCACCGCCTAGACCGGGTCCTCGCCGGGGTCGTCCTCGCGACCGGCGAGGAACCGCTCGAACTCCTCGCCGAGTTCGTCCGCGGTGGGCAGGAAGGCGCTCGCCGCCCCCGTGCCGCGGCCCTCGTCGCCGGAGGTGTCGTACTGCTGCTCCAGCGCCTGCACGACGGACGCGGCGTCGGCGGACTCGGAGACCTGACGGTCGACCTCGACCCGTGTCTGCGAGGCGGCCTCGAGCAGGGACTCCACGGAGGCGGCGACCCCCGTCGCCCCGGACAGCGTCCGGACCAGCACCGCGGCGGCGTCGGGGTAGTCGTTGCCCGCGAGGTAGTGCGGGACGTGGGCCAGCACGGAGAGCACGTCACGCCCGTGCTGCGAACCCCGCAGGTGCAGCAGCGCGGACGCGTGACCGGGGACCTGGGCCTCGACGTCCCAGGTGCGGAAGCCGTCGAGCAGCTCGGGCCGACTGGCGCTGGCCGTCACCCCGGCGGGGCGGGTGTGCGGCACGGCCGTGGGCGCCGCCGACAGCACGATGGTCAGTCCGACCCCCAGCTCGTCCGCGAGCTGCCAGACGGCGGTGGTGAACCGTTCCCACTGCACGTCGGGCTCGGGGCCGCTCAGCAGCAGCAGCGAGGAACCCTCCTCGTCGTGGACCCGGTGGACCTGCAGGCGGGGCGGCTCGTAGTCGAGCCAGTTCTGGCCGCCGAAGGTCATGGTGGGCCGCCGGGCGCGGTAGTCGTGGAGCTGGTCGACGTCGAAGGTGGCCACGAGCTCGTGGCGACAGGTCGCCAGGAGGTGCTCGACGCTCAGGCGGACCGCGTTGCCCGCGTCGATGAATCCGTTCAACGCCACGACGAGCGGAGGTTCCACCAGGGCGGGGCGTTCGCCCTCGTAGCTGTACAGGGAACCGGGATCGAGCATCCCCCCATCATCCCCGTCCTCGACGTGGGAATCGACGCGGGTCAGCCGCGGGCGGGCACGGTCTCGACCGGGGGCAACGGCGACGCGGCGCGCTGGGCCCGCAGGCGGTCGATCGCCGACTCGAAGTCGGAGAGGGAGTCGAAGGCCTGGTAGACGGACGCGAACCGCAGGTAGGCGACCTCGTCGAGTTCCTGCAGGAAGGGCAACGTCGCGAGGCCCACCTGGTGGGCGTCGATCTCGGCGGCACCCTGGGCGCGGACGGCTTCCTCGACGCGGTGGGCGAGCAGCGCGATGTCGTCCTCGCTCACCGGCCGGCCCTGGCAGGCCTTGCGCACTCCACTGGCGATCTTGGCGCGGCTGAACGGCTCCGGCGCACCGGAACGCTTGATGACCGCGAGGCTCGCCGTCTCGACCGTGGAGAAGCGCTTGGAGCAGTTGGGACACTGCCGGCGACGACGGATCGAGCTGCCGTCGTCGGTCGTGCGGGAATCGACGACACGAGAGTCCTCGTGCCGACAGAACGGGCAGTGCACCCCGACTTCCTCCCCCGAGACCGGACGACGGCTCTGGTCCAGGGTCGACCGTACGTCGTGACCGACGCACGGAGCAACCGGGCGCACCGCGATCAGCCCTGTTCGGGCATCGTCAGCTGTTGTCCGGCCTGCAGGGTCATGGACGGGAGGGCGTTGAGCTGGACGATCTCACCGGCCACCTCGCGCCAGTCCGCGCCCGGGGACCACTGACCGGCGATCTGCGACAGGGTCTGGCCGGGGAGGACCGTCAGGACCACGGCCGGGGGTGCGGAGGTGCGCTCCACACCGGCCGAGGCGCCGGACAGCGCACCCGTCACGGCGACGACGGCACCGGTGAGCAGCGTGGCGGCCGTGCAGGTCACCACGAGACGGCCCCGTCGGGTCAGCCGCAGCGTGCGGGTGGAGTGCCGAGGCGGCGCGACGGGCCGGGCGGCGCAGTGTGGGCGGGCGGTGGCGACGTTGCGGCGGGCAGGGCG
>NZ_CEEDMJ010000023.1:0-69249 GCF_979255925.1 Kineococcus sp. AC630 | reverse complement strand
CACTGGCGTGAAAGAGGCGAGGATCAATCCCAAAGGAACCCCAAACCATCACCCACCCACGCAGAAAACGCAGCGCAGTGACAGTCGATTGGGGGTTGATACATATATGGCATCAACATTTTTGGCACACTGTTGAGTTCTCAAGAACCGGACGCACCCACCCGCGACAACCCCCCACACAGAGGGCCACCCGAAGAGGGGCAACTTTCCCACCTTAACCACCAACCAGGCCAAACAGCAACCCAACCGCGATCAAGGCTTCCCGCGCCACCCACCAGACGCGGACCACCCAAGCTGCGAAGCTCCGGTTTTCCGCCCCGTCGGGGCGACATGAGGAACAGTACGCGGCTCCTGACGGCATCTGCAAATCGCCTCCGCCGGAGCCGGTTCGACTGCGGGTGGTCCCCGGCAGCCCTGCACCCAGAGCTCTTCATCGGCAGTCCACCGACTGACCTGAGCCCGCAGGGTGACCAACCCGGACTCGTACCGGTCATGCCCCTCCGCCGACCGGCTGGTCGCCCCGTTCTGGTCCCTCACGCTCGTCGGCGCACAGGATCACGTCGAGGCAGGTCCCTGAGCTCTCGACGCACGTCGCTCCACCGGCTTCCGTGCTGCCGCAGCCGGCGGTGCTCGAACACCGTCAGGCCGAGCACGACCAGCGATCCTCCGACCGCCAGCCAGGCGAGGACGAGTTCCACGCCTGGCCCGGGGTCGAGGGCTCCTGACACGTTCTCCGCCCCGGAGCACAGTGCGATGAGGAACGCCAGGACCGATGGCAACAGCGGATGCACGTCCCCGACGCAGAACAGGTACCGGACGCCGTGCACGACCGCGGACGCCGCGCCGACGAACAGCAGCGGTATCGCGAGGACGACACCCACGAGCACTGCCAGGCCCAGGAGCGGGAAGTCTGGACGGGTCGCGGATCCGTCCAAGCGTTCGACGATCGTCACTGCGAACCACGGCAGTCCGATCGCGGCGCCGAGCAGACCCAACGTCCGCAGGGCCGGCTCGATCCGGGCGAGCCGCTGAGTGGGGTGGCTCACGATGGCGATGATCGCGATCGCGACGACGACGATCGGGACGGCGACCACTGCCTTGACGACGAACCCGATCACGGCCCCTTCGAGCAGCTGCTGTCCCAGGTCGTCGGGGGCGCTGCCGTAGAGCCCGACCGCCACGACCACCGACGCGTAGCCGAGCCAGGATCGCCAGGCCTGCAGCTTCTCGACGAACAGGTCAGGCCGACGACGGGGACGCATCAACCGTCCGACCGTGCGCCAGACCCACCGCAACGCCTGGACGTAGCCCTGCACGAGTCCTCGGCCGAGGTGGCTCGCCGACCGTCGCCGACGCCGTCGCCGCGTCACCCTCTACCGCTCACCGTTGCAGGACGACGCCCGGGGGAGAGGCGCCACGACCCTCACCCGGAGGCCAGCGACAACACCGCAGCTCACTCGACCGACTCGGTGGTCGTGGGCGAGCGGGATCCCTGCGTCTCGTCCACGACGACGACCTGGACCCCGCGAGCTCGCAACGCCGCGACGCGCTCCGTCGGCGCGGTGGCGTCGGTGACGATCGTCCACGGCAGGGGGATCCGGAACCAGGCGTGGAAGGGGCGGGCACCGATCTTCTCGCCGTGGGCGAGGACGTAGACCCGCTCGGCGCGGCGCACCATGAGCTCCTTCAGGCGGACCTGCCCCAGGTCGGCCTCGCAGATCTCCCCCTCGTCGGAGATCCCGTCCGTCCCCAGGAACACGGCGTCGGCGCTGACCCGTTCCAGGGCCGCCTCGGTCAGCGGTCCGAGGAAACCCTGGCTCAACGGTCGGAGCCGGCCGCCGAGGCACTCGACGACGACTCCGCCGGCGTCGCTCAGTTCGGTGACGACGGTGAGGCTGGCGGTGATGACCGTCAGGCCTCGTGCTCCGGTCAACGCCGCCGCGAGCGCTCCGACGGTGGAGCCGACGTCGAGCAGGACGGTGTCGCCGGTGGTGATCTGCGTCGCGGCCCACTGCCCGATCGCGACCTTCGCGGAGTGCGCCTCGTCCATCCGCTGCCGCAACGTCGACTCGCTGTGCGCCCCGATGGGGATCGCGCCGCCGTACGTGCGGGCGATGCGGCCCTCGGTGGTGAGGATCGCGAGGTCGCGACGGATCGTCGACGGGGACACGTCGAAGCGGGAGGCCAGGGTCTCGACGTTGGCGAGACCCTCGTGGGCGAGGTCGACGATGGCTGAACGCCGGGTCTCGGTCGCCACGGAGGGCATGTGTCTCCCTGTCAGTCCTGCGTGGGGCGAGGAGCCACCTCGATGGCCTGCCGCATGGCCTCGACCATGCTGCGGGTGTCCACCTTGCCAGTCCCCGCGATGTCGAACGCGGTGCCGTGGTCCACGGAGGTGCGGATGACGGGCAGCCCGACCGTGATGTTGACGCCGGCCTCGATGCCGAGCACCTTCACCGGCCCGTGTCCCTGGTCGTGGTACATCGCGACGACGAGGTCGAAGTCACCGCGGCCGGCCAGGAAGAACAACGTGTCGGCGGGCAGCGGTCCGCGGGCGTCGATCCCGTCGGCGCGCGCGGCCTCGATGCCGGGCGTGATCTTCTCGGCCTCCTCGCCGTAGCCGAACAACCCGCCCTCCCCCGCGTGCGGGTTGATCGCGCAGACGCCGATCTTGGGGTTCGCGTTCCCGGCGGCGACGAGCGCGGTGTGCCCACGGCGGATGGTGCGTTCGACCAGTCCCGGTTCGATCCTGGCGACGGCGTCGACCAACCCGATGTGGGTGGTCACGTGGATGACCTTGAGCGTCGGCGTCGAGAGCATCATCGAGACCTCCTTCGTCCCGGTGAGCTCCGCGAGCAGTTCGGTGTGACCGGGGTAGACGTGGCCACCGAGGTGCAGCGCCTCCTTGTTGAGCGGGGCGGTGCAGATCGCCTGGACCTCACCGCGCATCGCCATCTCGCTGGCGACCCGCACGTAGTGGTAGGCCGCGTCGCCCGCCACGGGGGACAGCTGTCCCCAGGCGAGGTCGGCGGGCAGCAGTCCGAGGTCCACGACGTTGATCCGGCCGGGTTCGAAGACGGCGTCCGCGACTCCCTCCACCGGGACGACCTTCACGTCCACTCCGAGGACGTCCGCGGCGAGCCGCAGTCGGGCGGCGTCCCCGACGACGACAGAGCGGGAGTTCTCGACGACGCTCTGGTGCAGGAGCGCGGCGACGACGATCTCCGGGCCGACACCGGCTCCGTCCCCCATGGTCACGGCGATGGCGGGACTCGTGCTGCTGCTCATGGGAAGGCCTTCCAGAGGTGGGAGGAGTTCGGGGTTCAGCGATCGCACGATCCGGAGCAGGCTGTCCGGGCCGCCGAAGCTGCCGGGGCGGGTGACGACGTGACGACCGTCGGGGGTCTCGGAGCGGACGGCGCCGTGCTCGATCTGCGAGACGAACCGCAACGAGGGGACGCGCAGGGCGTCGAGGACGTGGCGGGCCGTCTCGCCGCCGGTGAGGACGAGGTCGGCGGGCCCGACCGCATCGGCGACGACACGCCCCAACGCCCGGGACAGCTGTCGGCCGTGGGCTGTCCCGGTGAGCCGTACGACGGTCAGGGAGTTCCGCGAGACGGCCTGGGCGAGCTGGGCGACAGCGGTGCCGAGCAGGACGTCGGCGCACGGCAGGTCGACCGGGGTGGCACCGGCGTCGACGAGTTCATCGGCCTGGCGCTGCGCGGTGGGTTCGGCGGTGCCGACGACCACGACGAGGCGCGAGACGATCCGTGCGTCGGGTTGCTCGTGGGCCGCCTCCGCGGGGAGCGCGCGGGCGACCGCGGCGACCAGTCCCGCCGAACCGACCAGCGGCCGGCCGTGGGAAGCGGTGACGATCAGGTCGAGGTCGTCGTCGGTCTCGGCGTCGCAGACGACGACGGTTCCTGGCGGGACCTGCGCGATGTGCGCAGCCAGGTCCCCGGAGCGCACGACGTCGAGGGTGAGCACCGTGGTGTCTACCCCCGGCAGTGCGGCCGCCACCGTCTCCGGTGCCGTCCGCCCTTCGGTCGCCCACGCGGCGGTCTCGGCGAGCGGCCGACCGTCGACGAGCAACCGCCCACCGATCACCGTCCGACCGGCGACGGGCAGCGCGGGGGCCAGGACGACCGCCCCACCCAGAGCGCGCACGACCGGGACGAGGTTCCCGCGCAGCAGGCTGTCCACCTTGGTGACGACCGTCCGGCTGGGCGCTGCGCGCAGGACCTCGGCGATCCGCCCTTGCGCGTCCGCCGGTGCGAGGTGTCGCGAGTCCAGGTCCAGGACGGTGTCGTCCGCTGTGACCCGCGCGGGCCAGAGCCCGACGTTCACAGGGCCCGTTCTGCGCGAACCACGCAGCCGCAGGACAGCCGCCGACTCAGCGGCGCCGGAGAGGTCGTCAGCGAGGACGAGCAGACCGTCCACGGTGACCTCCTGAGGGTGTTCGATGCGTGACAGCGGTTGTGAGATCCCGGGAGTGCAGTGTGGTGTGAGCCCGCGGAAGCGCCTCTGCTCCCGATGGTGACACGGCCCGCAACCCGACCTTGCGCGGAACACGCTAGCTCCATTGCGCAGACTGCGCAATCGTGTGATAGTCGTCACCGGCGGACGGAGCCGGCGATGTTGCCCTCACCGAACGCCTCACCAGCTCCCTCTCCCCACCTCACCACCTGCGCGGTGGTGCCGGCCCAGGAGGTCAACGATGACCAGCACGACCAGTTCGCCGTCCCGCCGCACCGTGCTGGGCGCCGGGTCCCTCCTCGGAGTCGGCCTCGTCGCAGCGTGCGGTTCGCCCGGTGGCAGCAAGGACGACTCCGGCTCCGGTGGTGACGCCGGTGCGACGGCGACGTTGACCCTCGGCCTGAACCGCTCCCTGGTGAGCCTCGACAACAAGCTCAACCAGTTCGACGCGGCCGTCACCGTGCAACGCGCGGTGCGCCAGGCCCTCACCGCGATCGGCAAGGACCTCAAACCCGTCCCCGTCCTCGCGGAGTCGTTCGAGCAGACCACCGACAACGAGTGGACGGTGAAGCTGCGCGACGGGATCGTCTACTCCGACGGCAGCGCCGTCACCGTCGAGGACGTCGCCAAGGCCATCGAGCTCTACCAGCAGGTCGAAGGATCGTTCGTCGCCCAGCAGTTCCCCGAGTGGCCGACCGTGACGAAGATCGACGAGACCTCGTTCACGCTGACGACGCAGACCCCCGTGGTCGTCCTGGATTCGCTGATGTCGAACATCCTCATCACTCCCGCCGCCGCGAACAAGGCCGAGGAACTGCAGGACGGGGTCGGCACCGGGCCCTACGTCGTCTCGAAGTCGGAGAGCGGTACCGGGAGCTACACCCTCGAGGTCAACGACAACTACTGGGGCGACGACAAGCCGACGATCCCGACCATCGAGGTCCGGTTCATGCCCGAGGAGTCCAGCCGCGTCGTCGCGCTGCGCTCCGGGGACGTCGACGTCATCGACTCGGTCACCGCGGACTCCGTCGCGCAGCTGAAGTCGGTGAAGGACGTCGAGATCGACGAGGTCGACGGCACCCGGTACAACCAGCTGTTCTACAACTTCCGCAAACCGGCCGGGCACCCGCTGGCCAACCCCGAGGTCCGCCGGGCCCTCGGCTACGCCGTGGACCACGACTCCATCGTCACCGGCATCATGGGCGACTCCGTCACCTCCGCGACGGGCGTCGTCCCCGGGACCCTCGAGGGAGCGGTCGAGGTCGGCGAGTTCACCTACGACCCCGAGAAGTGCAAGAGCGAACTCGCCCGCCTGGGGGTCACGAACCTGGCGCTGACCATCATCTGGGAGAACGGTGAGTTCGCCGGCGACGCCTCGACGATGGAGGCGCTGGTCGAGATGTTCAAGGCCGTGGGGGTCACCGCGACGCTGAAGCAGTTCGAACCCGGCGGCGACATCGGCACCTGGCGGCGTGGTGAGGCCGGCGACTGGGACATCCTCGGCAACGGCTACGGCAACCAGACCGGCCTCGCGTTGACGACCATCCAAGGCATGTACGGCGGAACCCCGGAGAAGGAGGCGACCCGCGACTCCTACCACGGGTACGTCTTCCCCGAGATTGCCGCGAAGATCAGCCAGGCGTCCGCGACGAGCGACGAGCAGGCCCGCAACGGGCTGCTCGCCGACGTGCAGCAAGACGTCTGGGACACCTGGCCGCTGCTCTGGGCGTTCGTCCCGAAGGCGTTGCTCGCCCGTCGCTCCCGCGTCTCCGGCATCGACCTCAAGCCGATCAACTCCTACGACATCACCTCGGTGAAGTTGGGCTGACGTCCGTGATCCGCTACCTCACGACCCGGTTGGGGCAGAGCCTCCTGACCGTGTTCCTCACCATCACCGCGGTGTTCGTCCTGATCCGCCTCGCCCCCGGCGACCCGGCATACTCCTACGCCGGACCGCTGGCCTCGGGTGAGGAACTGGACCGGGTCCGCACCCAGATGGGGCTCGACCAGCCACTGATCGTGCAGTACGGGAAGTTCCTGGGTGACATCGTCACCGGGAACGTCGGGACGTCGTACTCGTTCCGGCAGCCCGCGGTCGACGTCGTGCTGCAGCGGTTGCCGAACACCATCACCCTGGCGCTCGCCTCGATCGTGCTCGCCGCGGTCATCTCCATCCCGCTCGGGGTGTGGATGGCCCGGCGAGCGGACACCGGCCGCGAACTCGGCGTGAACATGCTGACGATCGCCGGACAGTCGATGCCGGACTTCTGGATCGGGATCGTCCTGCTGACGGTGTTCGCGGTGACGTTCCCGATCCTGCCCGCCGCGGGGTTCGACTCGTGGGGCGGGATCGTCCTCCCCGCGACGACGATCGCGATCCTGCAGGTGGCGTTGCTGTCGCGGATGGTGCGCCGGGAGATGGGCGGGGCGTTGTCGTCGCCCTGGTTCACCGTCGCCCGGTCCCGGGGGGTGTCGCAGAACGGCCTGATCTGGGGCTACGCACTGCGGAACTCCGCGGTACCCGTCGTGACGGCGCTCGGCACTCGCTTCGCGTCGATGCTCAACGGGGTGGTCGTCGTCGAGGTCGTGTTCGGCTGGCCCGGGATCGGGTCGCTCGTCGTACGCGCCCTGGAGACCCGCGACTACCCGCTCATCCAGGCGACGGTGCTCGTCACGGCCGTCCTCGCCGTCGCCGTGCAACTGCTCGTCGACCTCTGCTACCCGCTGCTCGACCCGCGCGTCCGGCTCGGAAGGAAGGTCTCGGCATGAGCGCACTGGCCCCCACCGCGGTCACCCCGCGGTTGATCCACCGCTCGGGTGCTGCTCGTCGATCCCGCAGCGCGCGGGTGAAGATCGTCGTCGGCGCGGTGCTGACGGCGCTGGTGCTGCTGCCCGTCGCGCTGGCGCGGGTGCTGCCGATCCAGGACCCCGACGCGCAGACCCTCGCCCTGCGCCTCGTCGGCCCGGGAACCTCCGGCCACCTGCTGGGCACCGACCAGCTCGGCCGCGACCTGCTGGCGCGCATCCTCTACGGCGGTCAGGTCTCGCTGCTCGTCGGCGTGCTCGCCGTCGTCGTGTCCGGGTTCGTGGGGATCGCACTCGGGTCGCTCGCCGGGTTCTACGGCGGGAAGGTCGACGCGGTGATCTCACGGCTCATCGAGGCGCAGCTGTCGTTGCCGCTGCTCATGATGCTGCTGCTCGTCGTCGCGCTGTTCGGGACGTCGATCCCGGTCATCGCGCTGGTCATCGCCATCGCGAACTGGCCCGAACCCGCGCGGCTGACGCGCTCGATGGTCCTCGTGGAACGCGAGAAGCCGTACGTCGCCGCGGCCCGGGTGCTCGGCCTGCACCGCATCGGGATCCTCATGAAGCACGTGCTGCCGAACGTCATCAACCAGGCCGTCGTCGTGGTGCTCCTGCTGCTGGCGCAGGCCGTGCTGCTGGAGAGCGCGCTGAGCTTCCTCGGCGCCGGCCCGCAGCGGCCGTTCGCGACGTGGGGCCGGATCATCAGCGACGGGCAGGACTTCATCACCACGGCCTGGTGGGTCGTGACGATCCCAGGGTTGTTCATCGCCGTGCTGGTGATCGGGGTGAACCTCTTCGGGGACGGGATCCGCGACGGCGGCTTCTCGGTCTTCCGGCTGCGGGGTGCGAAGTGAGCGTCCTGGAGGTGATCGACTTCCGGGTCGAGTTGATGGCACCGGGGCGGGTGGTCCGCGCGGTGGACGGGGTGTCGTTCTCCGTCGACCGGGGCGAGACGGTGACGATCATCGGCGAGTCCGGGTCGGGGAAGTCGACGACGGCCATGGGCGTGCTCGGATTGCTGTCCCCCGATCTCGCGGTGCTGTCGGGGTCCGTGCTGCTGCACGGCACCGACGTGGTGGCCAAGCCGAAGGCGCTGGAGAAGCTGCGCGGTCGCAGCGTCGCGCTCATCCCGCAGGACCCGATGACCTCGCTGTCCCCCGTGCACACCATCGGCAAGCAGCTGAAGCAGGCGGTGCGGATCAAGAACCCTTCGCTGAAAGGTGCTGCCCTGCAGACGCGTGCGGTGGAGCTGTTGGACTCGGTGCGGATCCGGACGCCCGAGGAACAGTTGCGCAAGTACCCCCACCAGTTGTCCGGCGGGATGCTGCAGCGCGTGCTCATCGCCATGGCGTTCGCGGCTGAGGCGGAACTGCTGGTGGCCGACGAACCGACGAGTGCGCTCGACGTGACGGTGCAGGCGTCGATCCTCGACCTGCTGCTCTCGCTCCAGGAGGAGACCGGGGTCGCGATCCTGATGATCACCCACGACCTGGGGGTCGCGCGGTTGGTGTCCGACCGGATCCACGTCATGAAGTCCGGCGCGTTCGTGGAGTCCGGCGAGGCCGAGCAGATCGTCGACCACCCGGCCGAGGCGTACACGAAGAAGCTGTTGTCGTCGGTACCCGAACTCGGACCTCTGGAGCCTTCACTGTGACCGCACTGCTGGAGGTCAACGACCTGGTGGTCGAGTACCCCGTCCGGGGTGGCGTGTTCCGGGCGGTCGACGGGGTGTCGTTCTCCGTCGAGGCGGGGCGGACGCTGGCGATCGTCGGTGAGTCCGGCTGCGGGAAGTCGACGATCGCGCGGTCCATCGTCCGGCTGCTGACTCCGACGTCGGGGCAGATCCTGTTGGACGGCGTCGACATCGCCCAGTTGCCGGAGCGGAAGTTTCGGCCGATGCGCTCGCGCGTCCAGATGGTCTTCCAGGACCCGTACGGCTCGCTCGACCCACACCTGACGGCGGAACGGATCGTCGGCGAGGCGATCGGGTTGCGCGCACCCCGGCTGTCCTCGTCGGAACGGTTCGAGCAGGCGGCGCAGTACCTGGACCAGGTGGGGCTCGACGAGTCCGCCCGCGGTCGGTACCCGCGAGAGTTCTCGGGTGGACAGCGGCAGCGCATCGGGATCGCCCGGGCGCTGGCGTCGAAACCCGAACTGATCGTGCTGGACGAGGCGACGTCGGCGCTGGACGTGTCGGTGCAGGCAGAGATCCTGGCGCTGCTGCAGTTCCTGCAGACCAACACCGGCGTGACGTTCGTCGTCATCAGCCACAACCTGGGAGTGGTGCGCGAGGTGAGCGACACCGTCGTGGTCATGTCGGCCGGGCAGATCGTCGAGAGCGGTGAGACGCGGGAGGTGCTGCGCCGGCCGCAGCACCCGTACACGCGGGCGTTGCGGTCCGCGGCGCTCGACCCGTCGACGATGCGCGGGCGGAAGCCTCGTGAGGTGCTGGCGGGGGTGCGTTCGTGATAGAGGTCTCGCGTTTCATCCTGGGGACGATGACGTTCGGCGACACGGCGTCCGAGTCGGAGGCGGCCGCGATGCTGGACGCCGCCCTGGCCGCCGGCGTGACGATGGTGGACACCGCGAACGGGTACGCCGGTGGGGCCACCGAAACCATCCTGGGCTCGTTGCTGGCCGGCCGATCGGTGTCCGTGGCGACGAAGGCGGGAATCCCGCACCCGGACGCCGCGGGGCACGCTCCGCTGTCCGCGAAGGGGCTGACGCTGTCCGTGGAGGGGAGCCTGCGACGGTTGCGGCGCGAGTCGGTCGACCTGCTGTACCTGCACCAGCCCGACCGTACGACGCCGCTGGACGAGACGCTGTCCACGGTGGCAGAGCTCGTTTCTCGGGGTCTCGTCGGCGCGCTCGGGGTGTCGAACTTCGCTGCGTGGCAGATCGCCGACGTCATCTCGGCTGCGTCTCGAGTAGGCGCGCCGTCACCTGTGGTGGCGCAGCAGCTCTACAACCTGCTGGCGCGGCACCTCGAGACGGAGTACGCCGAGTTCGCCGGGGTCCACGGCCTGCACACGATGGTCTACAACCCGCTGGGTGGTGGGCTGCTGACCGGCCGGTTCTCCCGGGGGTCGGAGCCGAGCGGCGGACGGTTCGCGGAGTCACGGCTGGCCGAGATGTACAAAGCCCGCTACTTCAACGACGCGCTCCTCGGCGCCTCCGAACGCCTCGGTTCGCTGGCTTCCGCGGCTGGTCTGTCGCTGGTGGAGCTGTCGTTCCGCTGGCTGTTCTCGAAGGGTGTGGTCGGGTCGGTGCTGCTGGGTGCGTCCCGGCTGTCTCAGCTCGAGGACAACTTCGCGCTGGCGACCGCCGGCCCCTTGCCCGATGACCTCGTGGCGGCGTGTGATGCCGTCGGGGCCGAACTGTTCGGCCCCATGCCCGCCTACAACCGCTGAACCTGGAGTCTCCTGTGACCGCGCTGTCTGCTTCCGCCGAGTTTGCCCGCAAGTTCCGCGCCCGTGAACCCCTCATCGGCTACTGGGTGATGCTCGACTCCCCCGCCTCCACCGAACGCCTTGCCCGCGTCGGCTACGACTACATCTGCCTCGACCAGCAGCACGGCCTCATGGGCTACGACGGGTTGCTGCGTGGGCTGATGGCCGTGGACGCCGGAGCGCGGCTCGGGTCGGTGGACACCGTGGGGATCGTGCGCGCGGCCGCGAACGACATCACGTGGATGGGGCAGGCCCTCGACGCCGGCGCTTCCGCGATCATCGTGCCGCTGGTGGATTCGGCCGCCGACGCGCGGCTCGCGGTGCAGAACGCGAAGTACCCGCCGCTGGGGCGCCGGTCGTTCGGGCCGATGCGGGCCCAGCTGCGGTTGGGGCGTTCCACCGAAGTGCCGAACCGCGACGTGCTGGTGCTCGCGATGATCGAGACCGCGGACGGGCTCGCGAACGTCGAGGAGATCGCCGCGGTGGAGGGTCTCGACGGGTTGTACGTCGGGCCGTCGGACCTGTCGCTGGGGTTGGGGGCCGCGTTCCCCGGCGACCCCGCGATCTCGGACGAGTTCGACGCGGCGTTGGAGCGGATCAAGGCGGCTGGGCGGGCGGCGGGGAAGAGCGTGGGGATCCACACACCGAGCGGGGACGTCGCGGCGAAGCGGTTGGCGGAGGGGTTCGACGTGGTGACGGTGGCGGGGGACGTGGTGCACCTGGAGGAGATCGCCGCCGCCCACCTGCGGTCGGTGCGCGACTGACCGCGGTCAACGGTTCGGCGAGCGCCGGGGAACGGGACGGGCGGGCGGTTCGACCGCAGTGTCGCCGACGGGTGAGGCCAGTGACCGTTCGAACCCGGTGATGAGGTCGATCAATCCGTCGACCTCGAACGCCCGGTTGCGTCGGCCGGCGGTCGTCTGCACCAGGACCCCGGCCGTGTGCAGTCGGTCGACGGCCTCGTTGACGGCCTGGGTCGACCGGCCCGTCAGCCGCACCAGCTGCGCGACCGTCGTCACCGGGGTCTGCGGCAGGACGTCGTCGAGCAACTGGGCGACCGTCGACCCCGCACGCAGCGGTCCCACCGCCTCGCGCCAACGCTGGCTGAGTTCTGCCAGTCCGTCGGTGAGTCCCGACACCCGCGCGCAGGCTTCGGTCGTCGCCGCGGCGAAGGTCGCGACCCACTCGGCGATCCCGGTGTGACCGTCCTCGCGGAAGGATTCGAGACCGGCGACGTAGTCCCGGCTCCGGGTAGCCAGGACGAGGCTTACCGGCGGGACGTGGTGGGGACTGAGACCGCGACGGGTCAGGACGACGTGGATGAGTGCGCGACCCGTGCGGCCGTTGCCGTCGGCGAAGGGGTGGATCGTCTCGAACTGCGCGTGGGCCAGCGCGGCCTGGACGACCGGCGGATGGACGTCCGAGTCCACGTACTCGACGAGGTCCTCGAGCAGCGCCTCGACCTCGTCCGGGGGTGGCGGCACGAAGTCGGCGGCGCACGGGTTGAAGCTCGACCCACCGATCCAGTTCTGGCGGTCGCGGACGGTTCCCGCCCAGCTCGCGTCGCGAGTGCCGGCCAACAGGGCGCGGTGGATGTCGCGGATCGCGTCCACGTCCAGCCCGGGCCGTCGGGCGACGTCGTCGACGGCGGCGCGCATGGCGTCGATGTTGCCGAGGACGTCAGCCGCCCCCTGGTCAGGGGACGATCCGTCGAGCTCCCGCGCGGCGTCGGCGCGCGCCAGTCGACGGCCACCGACCTCCAGCCCTTCGATGCGGGAGGACGCGACCGCCTCCGCCCGCAGCAGCAGTCGGGCGATGGCTTCGTAGCCGCGGTAGGGCAGACCGGAGGCGTTGAGCTGCTGGACGGCGCGTTCGGCGTCGGAGACGTCGGCGGCGACGTCGGCGGGCAGCAGGACTTCGCGTCCGACGAGGCGGTCGGGGACGAAGGCGTCGTAGCGGCAGGGCTGGCGGTGGCGTCGGGGGACGCCGGTGATGTCCCGGTCCGGGGCCCACTGCGTACTGACGAGGCGGGACATGCCGACATCATAATCAAGGTTGGAAGTTAAGTTTGAACAAGCGCTCGGCGACAGGCCGGTTCACGTCGACCTCCGGACGAGCCGGTGCACCGGGTGCGCAGCCGGCAACTCGTGCAGCGGCATCCGCAGGTCGGACCACTGCCACCCGAGCCGCCGCAAGCGCTGGTCCTCGTACGCGGTGAGTCCCAGGACGGTCAGGGATCCGCCGAGCGCGAGGAGGGACAACGTCCGCTCGACGCCGACGGCGGGCTGCACGGCCTGGTGGACGTTCTCCGCACCGCTGGCGAGCGCCACCGCGAACGCGAGGACGGACGGCAGCAGCGGGTGCACGTCACCGGCGCAGAAGAGGTGGCGGACACCTCGCACCACGACCGCCGCGGCGGCAACCGCCGGGAAGGGCCACACGAAGTACAGGACCACACCGCCACCCAGCAGCACCGGCGCGAGGTGCTCGGCCCCAACAAAACCGGGCGGTCGCCGCTCGGCCCAGCCCATTCCCTGCTGCACGAGCAGCGGAACGGCGATGACGGTCACGAGCAGCGAGAGGGGGCGGACCACCGGCCGGAGGCGTCCGCGACGTTGCGTGCGGTGGCTGCGGAGGGAGACGACGGCCAGAGCCACGAGCACGACGACGACCGCGACAGTCGCCTTCAGCAGGAAGCCCAAGAGCGCGCCCGTGAGCATCTTGTCGGCCAACCCCGTCGACTCCTCCCCCGACAAGCCGACGGCGACGACCACGCTGGCGTACCCGAGCCAGGAGCGCCACGCCTGCAGGCGTTCCACGTGCGGATCAGTGCGCCACCGCGGAGTCATCCAGCGGGAGACCCCGCGCCAACAGCGGACCAGCAAGCCCACGTACCAGGCGATGAACCGGACACCCAGCTCGATCAGCACACCCGCCATGACGACCTCCCGCTGTGGTGACGCTCCGTCGCTGAATATGACAAAGGCGCTGATGCGGCTGAGGACGAAATTGGGAGGGCCATCCACCTGTTTGCCTGCCGGTCGGTGGTGGCATGCAGCCGGCCACGTGAGGCAGAGCACTTATCGCTGGCGAGCGCCCAGCCCGGCGACATACTCAGCCGATTACGACCGCGACGTCGGACAGGTGAAAAGGCCGACTGGGCGGGCTTCTCGGCGCAGGCAGGAGAGGTCATAGTGACCGCATAGCTCGCCTGGTCCCTCGGTGTTTAATCATGACCACCCCACTCAGGCAAACGACTCCAGGGCGGGACATTGAGAACGTTAGTCTGATCCGTTTATCAAGACGATGCGTGGCACAATGGACGGATAGCTGGAACTCCTGAGCGCCTTATATCACAAGCTCCTCGAGCTCAATAATTGTCACACCATACCGCCTGATCAGTCAAAGGCGATTCGATGAAGCGAAACTGCCTTAGAGACAGGCAGGTAGGTGGGCGAGAATTGGACTTCGAGACAAGATGCCCACTCTCCGGTAGGCTCAGAATCTAGGGAGAGGGAGGAGTGCGCATGCAAAGCTGGTATGTAAGGGCATCCGAGTTGCTCGAATTGGGGCCGTCGGAACGCGGCAGTCTTATTCCACAGTCGGCGGGCATCTACTGCTGGGTCCGAGATTTTACAAAGATGATTGATTTTGAAGACGGTGAGGTTTTAGGTAGCTGGGTCGCCAATCCGGTGCGGAGATTTAATGGACCAATACCGCCCTATTATGACGTTTCGGTTCAAGATTCACTCCCGGCTATGACTACATGGAAATCGTCAATTTTATTTGATTCCGCGATGCATCGGTCGGATAGAGCTTGGATTCTTGAGATCGCATCTACATTACAGCGTCCGCTTTATGTAGGTTTAGCGAGCAATTTCAGACAACGCATTGGCCAGCATCTATCCATGGACTCAAAGTTGCGCGAGTACCTTCGCGAGGCTGAAGTTTCGATAGTGGACTGCGGCATACATATGTATGCCGCACCAAACAACACTAACTACCTCCCAAATAGTGAATCCTCTGACAAGCCTCTCGGCGACCTTGATGTAAGCGAAGTCGACGAGGTGGAAAATTTCGAGCGACGGGTCATTCAGCTAGCCGAGGCTTTATCTATCCGCCTTTCACAGCCATACTTGAACAGGAGCACAGAATGACAGACCTCACGCTGCTAGCCTCCAAGAAGGCTAACTTCACGCGCGAATACGTATACAATCGTGGTCAATATTCTATTGGTAACAGTAGCCTCCCATTTTTTACAGTCACTATGAATGTAGATGATGCACTGGGAGACCTGCTACGCGCACAAGAAACGGTCATCGACCCGAAACGTCCCGTCCATTTTGATGAACTGTTTCAGCGTGACGTCAACGAAGAGCGGGTGGAGAAAGAGATACTCCCGTACCTAGAGAAGTCTGGACAACTGAAGTTCTTTAATTCATTGACAGTTGTCCTCCTGCCGGTAGCGGAAGAAACGCATCTCGTCGCCGATAGCTACGGAGAGTTCCATCCTGAAGATGGCGGCGTTCTCGATATCGGGGGGGTGTTGATCAAGCCGGCTGATCCGTCAGGATCACTTGGCCACTTGTCCTGGGACAAAGATAGGATCAAGGCCGTCATTATTGATGGTCAGCATCGGTTTTCCGCAATTCGCTTAGCTTCCAACACACCCTCTTTCCCCTGGAAAGAAGGATTGCGGCGAAGCAGTCTTCCGGTAATTTTTCTTGTCCTAGACGAGCACGCTGGATTCACAGTCGCTCCCGGAGAGACTGCCTCGGTCCTGGCTACAAGCCGCAGCATCTTTATGGACCTCAACCAGAATACTCGCGCTATCCCAGACAATCGAGAGATACTTCTCGACGATCGAGACTTGATTGCCGTTTGCATGCGTAACCTACTCGAACAGGAAGTATCGGCAGATAAGACTGATCTTTCGAGTTCGGCTCGAATCCATACCAATGGACGCCTCCCTCTTGCTTTTGTAAATTGGCAAATTGACTCCGCCAAGTTTGACAAAGGATTCACTGTTACTACGACTTTGACGTTATATGAGCTCGTCGACCTCGTCATAGGGGACCTCGAGATTAGCAGCTCAGATTATGACGCTGCACGAGAGCAACTGCAGCTCCTCGCTGACCGTTTTGCCAATCAGCCTCTGAAGAAAATTCTGCTCGACCAAGTCGACAAAGCGGAATCCAGCGAGAAACCATTTGCCCTCTCGCGCGACTCAATTAAGACCGCCTCAAACGCATTCCGACAGAGCCGAGGGCGATTTATCACTGACTTTTTCGCTGACTTCCAACCCTATCGCGAGCTGCTTACGCGTATGGGAGAGCTTGACTTGCCCAATGGGAACTTTGAACAATGGGCAGCACTAAATCCGCAGGGCCGGGAAGCCTACCTTCGAGCTATCGCTGTGGAGGAAAGCCCTGAGGCAGAGGCGAATCGGACAGCATCATCGGTCAAGAATGCATATCCCTTAGCTTTTCAAGTTGTTTTCCAAAAGGCAGCTATGGCCGCGATCACCGAACTCTATAAGCATCGTCAGTCACTCAGCGACTATATGCAGAGCCCTGATCTCGCGACTGCCACCCATTCCGATTTTGCAACTTGGTTTACAGCACGAATGAATGATCGAATCGCCCCTCGCTTAAAAGGCGTGTCTTCTGACGAGCCATCCTACTGGGACGGCTCGGCGTATGGCGTGACAGGCAACGTTGTGTTCACACAACCGGCACGGCGCGCTTTGACTTCAGCTATGGTTTTCGGCTTGTTGGCACCCACGACCGCTTTTGCAGATATGGCCAGTGCTCGATCATGGGTGCGGACTGAATTTAGTAAGATTGCGCCTGGAGTAAAGCCGCCAGGAGGTCAGAATCTTCTTTCTAACTTCGGCGCGGCCTGGAGGAATGGGGTCGTTAACCACTTGAAGGGACAAGCTAAAGCGGCGGGTCGATCCGGCTCCCTCTCAGCTGACGATTTGAACAAGTCCGCTGTCCAATTCATAGCAGAGCGTTTGATTCTGCTGAAGCAAGCAGACGCCTGACTATCAGCCTAGGTATCCCTCTGGGGATACCTAGACTGTAGGCTTTACCAGTATAATCTTCATTATGCTGCGGTGATTATGGTCTTAATCGCTGAGGTAGCGACTCCACGAGTTTGTTGAACGCCCTCAACACACTCATCTTGAGGATGATTTGGTTCATGTGGAATAGCAGACGGCATCTCACTGCTATCACTCGAAGTGGTCTCTCCATGCCTGCCCGCCAAGCTGTAGTCGACGGCCTATTGAGCGCAAACTCAGACATCTTGGATTACGGCAGCGGCCGGGGCTACGATGTCCGCTATCTCAGGGACGCGGGTTATGCGGCGGCTGGCTGGGACCCATATTTTCAAAATAACAGGCCGCCTGCATCCTCTGAACTAGTTTTGCTATTATACGTTCTAAACGTTATTGATGATATTGCTGAGCGACGAGCGACTCTTCGCGCGGCGTGGGAGTTAGCGCGCGGTGCCCTCATTGTAAGCGGTCGCCTGACGTGGGAGAGTCGCAAAGTATCCGGCGAGGAGTTCGCCGACGGTGTCGTTACGCGGCGCGGCACTTTTCAACACCTCTTCACTCCGGCGGAGCTGCGGTCTTTTGTCGCTGAGGTCACAGGAGCGGCTGCCGTGGTGGCCGCTCCCGGCGTCGTCTACGCCTTCCGCCACGAGGCGGACCGGCTGGCCTTCCTCGCCCGGCGCACCTCGCCGGACACCGAGTGGCTGGCGAGCAGCACCACCACGGAGGCGCTCGCGGCGGCGGTCGACTTTCTCGAGCAGCGTGGCCGGGTGCCGCAGCTCGAAGAGGTGCCGGAGGCGATGATTCCTCTTCTGCGGCACCTAACGACCGCAGAGCTGCAGCGGCTGCTGCTCAAGGCCGCGGACCCGGAGAAGATTAAGGCCGGAGCTAAGCGCACAACTCTCAACACGCTCCTGCTCCTAGGCATGGAGCTCTTCTCCGGCCGCAGCCCCTTCTCTACCCTGCCGCTGTCGGCGCAGATCGACGTGCGGCGCTTCTTCTCCTCCTACAAGGAGGCGTGCCAGCGCGCCGACCGCCTTCTGCTGAAGATCCGCGACGACACGTACCTGCGCGGGGCGATGCGCAACAGCGTCGGGAAGCTGACGCCGTCGGCGCTGTACGTGCACCGCCGCGCCGTGGACCGGATGCCGGTGGTGCTGCGCCTGTACGAGCACTGCGGTGCCGTCGCGGCCGGCCGGCCGGAGGGCTGGGACCTCGTGAAGCTGCACCACGACGGCCGCAAGGTCTCCTGGCTCGGTTACCCGGACTTCGACACCGACCCACACCCGCGGCTGACGTGGTCATACACAGCCGACCTGCCCTCGCTCGAGGCGGCCCGGCGGGACTACTCCGACTCCCCCAACCGGCCGCTGCTGCACCGCAAGCATGAGTTCCTGGCCCCCGACGACCCCCACGCGGCCAAGTACCGACGGCTCACCGACGCCGAGGTGCGGGTCGGCCTGTACGCCAACCCGCAGCTCATCGGGACGGAGAAGGGCTGGGCCGCTGAGCTGGAACGCTGCGGGCGGGCGCTGCGCGGCCACCGCCTCGTCAAGGCGCCCTTCGCCTCGACGGCGGAGGGCTGAAGCTCACACCGCGGCGAGCTGGAGCTCCTCGACCGCCTCGAGCATCGCGTCGACGTCCGTGGTCGGCTCCCCCCACCAGGACAGCCGCACAGCGCCGTCGACGCGTTCGCGGTCCAAACCCATAGCCACCAGCACATGGCTGGGCGTGTAGCTGGCGCTCGTGCACGCCGAGCCGGTAGCGATGGCCGCGAGGTCGCGCAGCGATACGACGAGCGCCTCGCTGTCGACCTCGGGAAAGGACACGTTGAGGATGTGCGGCGCGGAGTGCTCCGGGTCGCCGTTGACCTGGACACCGAGGGGGGCCAGGACCTCGAGCAGGTGCTTGCGGAAGCGCAGTGAGGCCGCGGTCCACTCATCGAGGTCTTCTCGGCGTTCGCGCGACGCTTCGAGCAGACCCATGATTAGAGCCACGGGCGTAGTTCCCGGACGCAGACCCCGCTCCTGACCGCCGCCGTACATCAAGGGCTCGAGCGGGACACGCGCCCAATTACGGCGGCGCACGACGAGGGCGCCGATGCCCTTGGGGGCGCCGATCTTGTGCCCGCTGACGCTGACGAGGTCGATGGGAGCGTGCAGGTCCTCGGGTGCGACCTTGCCGTAGCTCTGCGCGGCGTCGACGTGGAAGAAGGCCGGCGTCTGCACGAGTGCCTCAGCGATCTCACGCACCGGCTGCACGACGCCCGTCTCGTTGTTGACGTGCATGAGGGAGACGAGCAGCGTGTCGGGACGCACCCGCTGCAGCACCTGCTCGGCCGTGAAACGGCCGGTGGGCCCCGGCTGCATCAGCTCGACCTCGAAACCGCGCTCAGCGAGGTGCTCCAACGGCTCCAGGACGGCTTTGTGCTCGGTGGCGCTGGAGAGGATGTGCTTGCGGCCGGTGCGCTCGCCCTCCGCGGCGAGGCCGAGGACGGCCAGGTTGTCGGACTCGGTGGCGCCGCTGGTGAAGATCAGCTCGTCGGGCTGAGCACCGAGGCTCTCGGCCAGCTCGGCCCGGGCACCGGCGACAGCTTTCTTGGCCCGGTTGCCCCACTCATGAGTGCGGCTGCCGGCGTTGCCGAACTCCTCCTGCATGTACTGCAGCACTACAGCGCCGACGCGGTGCGACACTGGAGTCGTCGCCGCCATGTCGAGGTAGACCGGCATCGTGGACCTCCATGATCACATTTGCACGTCTTGTGGACACCCGTTGTACGTCATTCTAGTCACGTACTACAGTGTTGACCATGGCCACACGCCAGCTCGCACGTCCCGCCGCTCCCGCCGGAGCTCCTGCTGGCGGCTTCGCCGTCTCCTTTCCCGCGATGCGGGGCATCCAGGCACATCGCGAGTACTACGTGATCATGTGCCCGCTGCGGTACTTGCCGCGCCTCTTCCTCTTCGACGAAGAGGACGTGCCCGCCGACCTGCGCGCCCAGCGGACCCTCAACAAGGGGCGCCTGCCCGCGCTGGTGCAGTACGTCGTGGGCAACCGCGATGACTACGTCTTCAGCGCGCTCACCGCGAGCGTCGACGGCGAGATGACCTTCGTGCCCGTCGACGAGAACAGCACCGAAGCCCACCGCCTGGGCATCCTGCACATCTCCATGGACTCCCGCTTCCTCATCAACGACGGCCAGCACCGCCGGGCCGCCATCGAGGAAGCCATGAAGGAGGACCCGAGCCTGGCGGACGAGACGATCGCCATCGTCGTCTTCACCGACGAGGGCCTGCGCCGCTCGCAGCAGATGTTCGCCGACCTCAACCGGCACGCGGTCCGGCCGGCCAAGAGCATCGGCGTCCTCTACGACCACCGCGACGACGACTCCGGGATCGCTCGGCTCATCGTGCTCAAGTCGGAATTCTTCCGAACCATCGTCGAGATGGAGCGGAGCACCCTGTCCGCTCGGTCGCGAAAGCTCTTCACCCTGTCCGCGGTGTACAACGCCACACACCACCTGCTGATGGGCCTGCAGTACGAGAACCTGGAGCAAGCCGCGGACTACGCCCGAGAGTACTGGGAGACCGTGGCGCAGCACATCCCGGAGTGGAGCGCCGTCCGTCACGGGCAGATGCCGGCCGGCGAAGTGCGCGCCGAGTACATCCACAGCCACGGGATCGCGCTCCACGCCCTTGGGCGAGTGGGTAACACCCTCCTGCGGGAGACACCTGAACCGACCAAGTGGAAGCGCACCTTGTCCAAGCTGAAGAACGTGGACTGGGCGAGGGCCAACACGAGCCTGTGGGAAGGACGCGCCCTCGTCGGGGGCCGTGTCTCCAAGGCCAGCACCAACGTCATCCTCACCACCAACGTGTTGCGCACGTGCCTCGGGCAGCCCCTGAGCCCGGATGAGCAGCGCATCGAAGACGCCTACGAGAAGGGCCGGCTGTGAGCACCACGACCGTCAGCAAGTCGTTCGGCGGCCGCGCCATGCGCGACGTCATCACTGAGCTCACCGACGAAGTCCGCGAGCTGTACACCGCCGACGAAGTGCCGTGGGTCATCGGCTACTCCGGCGGCAAGGATTCCACCGCCGTGCTCCAGATCGTCTGGACGGCGATCAAGGAGCTGCCTCTCGAGCAGCGACGCAAACCGGTGTACGTCATCAGCACCGACACCCTCGTCGAGAACCCCATCGTCGCCGCATGGGTGAACCGGTCCCTGGAGACGATGCGCGCGGCCGCTGAGGAGCAGCAGCTGCCCATCCACCCCAACCGCTTGACCCCTGAGGTCAAGGACACCTTCTGGGTGAGCCTCATCGGAAAGGGTTACCCATCGCCGCGGCCGAAGTTCCGCTGGTGCACCGAGCGGCTGAAGATCAAGCCGAGCAACACCTTCATCCGCAACGTCGTCGCCAGCCACGGTGAAGCGATCCTCGTGCTGGGCACCCGCAAGGCGGAGAGCCAGGCCCGTGCTCGCAGCATGGAACGCTACGAGCGCCACCGCGTGCGTGACCGCCTCTCCCCCAACGGCAACCTGCCGAACAGCCTCGTGTACAGCCCCATCGAGGCGTGGACGAGCGATGACGTGTGGAAATTCCTCATGCAGCGGAAGAACCCGTGGGGACACTCCAACAAGGACCTGCTGACGATGTACCAGTCGGCCAGCGACGACTCCGAGTGCCCGCTCGTCGTCGACGACACCACGCCCAGCTGCGGGGACTCCCGCTTCGGCTGCTGGACGTGCACCCTCGTCGAAGAGGACAAGTCGATGACGGCGATGGTCCTCAACGACGAGGAGAAGGCCTGGATGGGTCCGCTCCTCAACCTGCGCAACAAGCTCGACCCGTACGGCGGCTCCCGCACTAAGCCGGGCGACGCAAAGCGCGACGAGCTCCTCGGCGCTGAACGTGAGCGTCGCGACTTCCGCCGGATGGGCGGGCACGTCACGCTCTACCTCAACCACAAGAGCGAGCACACCACCGTCCCCGGACCGTACAAGCAGGACGTGCGTGAGGAGTGGCTGCGCGACCTGCTGCAGGCTCAGCAGGTCGTCCGCGCCAAGGGACCGGTGGACGTCCGTGAGCTCGAGCTCATCACCCTGGACGAGCTGCACGAGATCCGTCGCATCTGGGTCTTCGAGAAGCACGAGATCGAAGACCGCCTCCCCCGCATCTACGAAGAGGTCATCGGTCAGCCCTTCCCCGGGGGTCCGCTCGATGAGCACGTGGCGCTCGGCGCTGACGACGTCGACATCTTGCGCGAGCTGTGCGACGGCGACGACCTCCACTTCGAGATGACGCGCTCGCTCATCGCTGTGGAAAGGCAGTTCCGCACCATGGCGCGACGCGCCGGTCTCTTCGACGCCCTGGAGAAGTCGGTGCGCCGGTCCTTCTACGACAGCGAGGAGGATGCCGCCCAGCGCGGGCGCCTCATGCTTGAAATTCGTGAGATCCGCAAGGGCAAGGTGTCGCCTGAGCAGCTCACGATGAGTGCGGTCGACGACACGCAGGACGACGTGGCGGGGGGCTCGCTCGATGCAGCTCACTGAGTTGGTACTGCACAACTACGGTGTCTACAAGGGCAAGCAGGTCATCGATCTACGCACCCGGCCGGGCAAGCCGGTGATCCTCATCGGTGGCCTCAACGGCGGCGGAAAGACCACTTTCCTGGACTCGTTGCAGCTGGTCCTCTACGGCAACCGTGCGCGCCTGTCGAATCGCGGAAAGCAGAGCTGGGAAGACTTCCTGCGCGCCAGCATCAACCGCGACGTCCCGGGTGAAGAAGGTGCATCCATCGGACTCACCTTCACCGTCGACGTCGAGGGGGCCGAGCGCACCTACCGCGTCGTGCGGACGTGGAACACCTCCGGCAAGGCGATTCGGGAGTTCGTCAACGTCTTCATCGACGACAAGATCCAGCCGGCGCTGTCCTCGACGTGGGCAGACCATGTCGAGGAGCTGCTGCCTCTCGACATCGCCAGCCTCTTCTTCTTCGACGGGGAGAAGATCGAATCACTCGCCGACCCGGAGACGGCGTCGACCGTGGTCGAGACCGCGGTCCACTCCCTCCTGGGCGTTGGAACGCTCGACCAGCTACGCACTGATCTGCTCGCTCTGCAACGTCGCCAGACCCCACCGACTGGCGACGAAGCCTTGGATCGGGAAGCCGATGAGCTGCGGGCGGCGGTGGAACGGATGCAGCAAGATGACGAGCTGGACGTCCAACGCGCCGCCGCGGCCGCCAACGAAACCGCCGCAGCCAGGCGCGAGTTGGAGCAAACCACACGAGCTTTCGAGAAGGACGGCGGCGTCCTCTACGAGAAGCGCAAGCAGTTGGAGGAAGAGCGCCAGCGTTCCGCGGGGGCGCTGGACGACGCCCGTCAGCAGCTGCGCCACCTGGCCGAGGGAGCGCTACCCCTAGCTCTGGTGCACGCTCAGCTTGACGAGCTCCGCGAGCAGGCTGCTGCAGAAGATGTGGCCCAGCGCAATGCCCGTCTCGTTGAGGAGCTCGAGTCGCGCGATGCCTGGCTGCTGGGGCAGCTGTCCGCGACGGCCGCCAAGAAGCTCAGCGCAGTGCTCGCTGAGGAGCGGCAGCAGCGGCTCACTCACGCCGCCGAACCCGTTGTGCTGGGCCTCGACGAAAGCACCCGCCAGCGCCTCACCGAGCTGCCTGTCGTGCTCGAGCAGGAGCGCAAAAGTGCCGAGGCGATGCGTACGCAGAGCCGAGACGCCCACGAGCAACTCGAACACCTCGATTCCCAGCTGGCCGGCGTGCCGGCCGACGACGTCATCGCCAGCCGGCTACAAGACCGCGAGGACGCACGCCGTCTAGTGGTGCGCCAAGAGGAGCGCGAGCGCGTGCTCGTAGAAGCACGAGCAAGTCGCCGCCAAGAGCTGGAGGGTCTCAACGCCCGCCTTATGTCGGTCGAAGCCGCTCGACGTGAGCACGCCGTCAAGGGCCAAGACGTCCGCCGCGTGCTGGAGCACACCGGGCGCGTGCGGGATACCCTTGCCGCCCTCAAGCAGCGGCTCGTCGCCAAACACATCAGCAAGATCGAAGTAGCGACCCTCGAGAGCTTCAGCCAGCTCATGCGCAAGGAAGGGCTCGTCCAGGACCTGCGCATCGACGCGGGAACGTTCGCCGTCACCCTCGTCGACCGCCATGGAGAAGAGCTGCCAGCCAGCCGTCTGAGCGCGGGCGAGCGTCAGCTGTTGGCCATCGCCCTCCTGTGGGGTCTCGCCAAGGTGGCGGGGCACCGCCTGCCCGCCGTCATCGACACTCCCCTGGGGCGTCTGGACAGCAAGCACCGCGAGCACCTCGTGGATCGCTACTTCCCCGCAGCTGGCACCCAGGTGCTGCTGCTCAGCACCGACGAGGAGATCGACGAGTCGCTGCTGCATCGGCTCGCCCCGTCGATCGCCCACACCTACGTCCTCGACCACGACGACCAGCACCACCAGACCACGGTTCGTCCCGGGTACTGGTGGAGCGTGGAGGAAGCTCATGTCGCTTGAGACAGTCCGCCTCTCTCAGCAGGCGAAGGATCAGCTCAGCCGGCTGAAGCGCCATACCGGCGTCAAGCAGTGGAACGTGCTCTGCCGGTGGGCGCTGTGCACGTCGCTGGCCGACGCGAGCATGCCACTCGTCCGGGAGGTCGTCACCGACTCCAACGTTGAGATGACGTGGAAGACCTTCGGTGGTCAGTACGCCGACGTCTACCGCGCGCTCGTCGTCCAGCGCGCCCACCGCGAGCTCGGGTCGGTCGACGAGGACGCTCTGCAGCGCACCCTCAACGCGCACCTGCACCGCGGCATCGGCGCCCTGGCTGGAGACACGACCCGGAGGTCCATCGAAGGACTGGTCCAAGCCGCCTGAGGCAGGCGTGGGCCGGGGTGAGGAAGGTCCTCCCACCCCGGCGCACTACCAGTCGACAGCCTGCAGGAGGTCGCTCACCGAAGCAGCGTTCTTCGTCCTCGCATCAGCCAGGCTGTCGACCACCAACGTCTGCACCAGCACGTCGAGCGGCTGGTGCCGGATGTTCATCTGCTCCTGCAGGTAGTCCAAGCCACCGTTGGCGTACTCCGCGAAGACAGCCACACGCTCACCGAGGCGCTCGCCGTCCAAGATCTCAGCATCGTTCTCGTGCGTGACCGCGGCGATCATGTTGATCAACGTGCTGGCGAACGCGGGTTCGACCATGGTCTCGTACCGGATCGGTTCACCAGCATTCGAGAACGGCGACCGTCGGCCTTCTGCGATGCCGAGAGCGGCTGCGAAGAGGAGGGCATCGCGCATCGTCGGGAAGCCGGCATCTTCGCGCATGCGCGCCAGCAGCAGCTCGTGATCAGAAGGGCGACGCACTCGGACGTCGTACTGCACCATCAGTCCACCACCTTCAGTTCAGCCCAGTCCTCGTCCGCGGCGTTCTCGATGTACGGGGAAGTGGTTCCCAAGATGTCGATGCCCTCCGATTGGCGGCTGGTGTTCGTCGAATGCGTGACGATGACGCCGATGTGGTTGGTGTGTACCCGAAGCTCACCCAGCACCTGACCCAGGCCCTGGCTCTTCGAGACGAGGACCACGAGCTGCGGAGCTAGACGAGCGAGCGCCTGCGAGACGTCCCGCTGGTAGTTCTGGTCCAGCGACCCGAAGGCAGCATCCATGACGATGGGGTACTGCCCCCAGTCCGCGCCAAGGTCCTCCTCTGCGTGCCAGGCACCGCGACTTTGACGCGCAACCGTCGACACAGCGGCGACGAACGACAGGCTGAGGATTTGGTTCTCCCCCGTGGACTTGGCCACCGGCACGAGCCCGCCCTCCACCTCCTGGAAGAGTCCCAGCTCGAAGCTCTCGTCGAGCACCGGCACGAAGGGGCGTGTCGTGATGCCGGCGAAGACCTCACGCACCTCCTTCTCCAGCTTCGACCGCATCTCGCGCTCCCGAATGGCGAGAATCTCCTGCAGCGCGCTGTGGACCCGCCTGACCATGGCGATCCGTTCGCGCGCCAACGCAGCGGACTTGTCCACCACCTCCGCCTTCTCCAGAGCAGTGATCTCCCGAGCGAGTTCCCCCCGGGTCTCGATCAACCGGCCTTCTTCTGCACCAATCTTGCGATTTCGATCGGCGATGCGGGTTTCCAGATCGGCCAGCTTGGCGTTGAGGTTGCGCACCTCCTCCAAAGGAAGGTTCCCCATCTTCAGGTCCAAGTCCTGCAAGCGCTCCTCGAGGGTGCGCACCGACTCTGACTGGCTATCGATCAGATCGATGGCCTGCGCGACCTGGGAGCGCAGATCGCTACGCGTTCCCGAGAGCTGAGACAGCTGACCTTCCAGCTGCTGCCACGCGGCTTCGACTTCGGCCAAGCCCGCCTTCATCCGCCACTCGTGAACTCGTCGCCAGGGGTCGGAGCCCTCGTGCAGCGGCGTACCGCAGATGCACGCCTGGTCGGTCATCAACGAATCGACGAAGTCCCGCTTGAGGGGCGCCGGCAGGGCACCCTTCTCGTAGAGGTTCTTGGCAATCGTGGCCGTGCGATCAGCGACCGGACCGACGAAGGCGAGGAAGCCGCGTGTCGCCAGCAACAGCTTCTTGTCCTGGACAGCTTTCTCCCGCGCAGCACGCGTCCGGATGAGTTCAGCCTCGACGCGCTCCCGCTCTTCTTGGAGCGGGCGCGCCTCCTGGTGCTGACGGAGGAGGTCCCTGACACCGTCAGCCTCAGCCTGGATTTGCTTGAGGTCCTCCCGGAACACCTCGAGACGCTGCTCAGCTTGATCGCGCGCGTCTTCGAGATCCTCGATCCGCTTCTGGATCTCCGCCGCCTTCTCGCCACCGTGCTTGCGCAGAGCAGCCGCGAGCTTCCGCTCCACCGTCGGCAAGTGCTGCAGCGCCCGCTCGACCTGCGTCAATCCCAGAAGAGCTCGCACGTCCTTCTTTACATCCGCGTACGCTCCCTTTTGGGCAAGCTTTTCGATGCGTTCACCGTTGAAGAAGAAGAAACGACTCATCTTGTGCGGAAGAATGCTCTCGATCGTCGGCTGTGGCGTGCCGATCTGAGAGCTGACCCCTGCTTCGTCGGTGACCCACGCTTCGACATCACCAGCGACAGCAGGCTGCTCGTCCGCTTCCTTGCGCACCACCGCGGAGCGGCGAACACGGTAGGACGACCCGTTGTGATCGAATTCAATCTCCACCGCAAGAGGAACTTGCTCCCCCGCTGAGGCCCGGCGCCAGACCACATCGGTGATCAATCGTTCGCGCACCTCGACGTCCTCCGTGAGCTGCCCGTAGAGCGCCCAGATGAAGGCGTTGAGCAGGGTCGTCTTCCCCGCGCCGTTCGCCCCGAAGATGAGGGTGACCGGCTTGCCGCTGTCTCCCCGCAGGGGAAAGCTTTGCCGACCCTTGAACTGCCGGAAGTTCTCAAGGGTGATGTTGGCCAGCTTCACGGCATGATCTCCTTGACGACGCCGACGATGTCGTCGGTCAGATCGCTCTGCACGTGCAGCCGCGCCCGTTCCAGCTCGAGCACCCGCTTCAACAGCAACATCTCCTCAGGGCTGAGCTCAGCGAGCACATCGCGTTCCGTCTTGCTCACGTCCACCTCCGTCATCACAGGTCCAACAGCTGGAAGCGCTGCTTCAAAGGCCGCAGCGCAGCGAGGGCTTCGCCGTAGTTGTCCGCCAACTTCCCGAACTCGGCGGCGCGAGCGAGTTCGCGACTCATGAGCGCACGCTCCGCTTCTTGGGACAGGGAGTCGTGCGGTTGCGGCACGACGATGTAGTCGTAGATCTCCGCGTGCTCTTTGCCGGGGGCGGGCCGCAGGATGCGACCGCGCCTCTGGATGAATTGCCGGGGATTGCTGCTGCTCGCCAAGAGGTAGGCGACGCGTGCGCCGGGGATGTCGACACCTTCGTCGAGGCAGCGCATTGCTGCCAGTACTTGCAGGTCACCACCTCGCTCGAAGCGCCGCAGCAGCGTGCGTCGCTCGCGCAGCGACGTCTCAGCGACGTACTTGCCGACACGCAGCTGCAGATTCCTCCCCACCAGAGCCACCACCTCGTCGATCTGCGACCGGGCGTCCGACACCTCCCGGAGGAGCGGCGACCGTCCCTCGGCGCAGTAGACGAGCTGGAACCACTCGTCACGTCGACGACCGAGGTCGACCTCCAGGAGGCTGCGCTTGCCGACTGCATGACCGAGGACGCCGGCACGTTCCCTCAGCAAGTACCCCAGGGGTGATGCCGTGTCGTCGACGGACTCACCGGCCCTCATCAAGGTGCCGATCTTGCGGGACAGCTCGGCGTAGAGGGTGGTCTCGTCGTCATCGAGCTCCACCACTCGCGGCAGGTAGCGGTACCGGCACAAGGCGCCCATCTCGATGGCCTCTCCGAGGCCCAGCTCGTAGATGACCGGGCCGAAGTAGTCTTCGAGCGCAGCCGTCCCCTCGTCGTCGAACCACCGCTCGGGTGTCGCCGAGAGGGCCAACCGGTACGTGGCTACCTCAGGTAGTAGAGCCCGCATGCGGGCGGATCCCATGTGGTGGGCCTCATCGGCGATGATCAACAGGGTGAGGTCGAGACGGGACAAGATCTGTTGGAACTTGTCGAGGGCGAAGGAGTCGTTGGTCGCCACGAGGACCACAGAGGCGCGCGTCCCCAGACGAGCCGCCGCGAGGGCTGTCTCGACCTGCCGTACCCACCGCTCACTGGACTGGTAGATGCCGATGGCGGCCACCCCGAAGTCGTCGACCTCGGCGATCCACTGGTCCACGAGGTTCTGGTACGGGGCCACGATGAGTGTCACGAGGGGTTGATCGTCGCGTCGGTGCGTTGCAGCGACGACGCTGGCAGCGAGGAGCGCGGTCTTCGTCTTACCGGTCCCGGTCGCCATCTTGAGGATGCCGCGACCGCGGCCAGCCAGCCAGGCCGTGACCGCGGTGCGCTGATACTCCCGGGGGGTGAGCCACGCAGGTCGACGCAACACAGCAGCCGTGTCGTCAGCACCTCCCGAGTCGATGACGAGCGCGTCATCGCGGCCGTCGAGTCCATCCGCTCCGGGGCGGGTGCTGAGAGCGATCAACTGATCCTTCGCGACGTCTGGGAAGGTGACCACCTCGAGTCCCCGCGTGGCGTTCGACCACAGCGAGTCGAAGTCCTGGACGATGCGGATCGCTCGTTCGCCATCTCCAGGCAACCAGGAGCGGTAGACCTCGACCGTCTCGAAGTTGGCGACCATGCCCCCCGCGGTCTCGTTCGAGCTGCCCGTGAAGGCGACCACGTCGCCCAAGCGGTCGCGCAGGTAAGCGATTTTCTCGTGGTAGATGCCGTGGCGAGAACCTTTGCTGACGAAGGCGAGCTTGATGTCGAGCTGACCCCGTGCGATGAGTCGCCCGAGGTAGCCCAGCCCGTCGAGCACTGCTTCATCATCGATCGCTGCCAGCTCCCGAGTGGCGGCCCGGCTGACGACCTCACGAATCGAGTACCCCTTCTCGATGTCGGCGATGTCTTCCAGCTCGAGTTGCGGAGATGCGATGAGACGAATCCGATGGCCGGCATCGACGAAGCCGCTCAACCCTCGCGAGACCAAGGCGAGGCTCGTCGACGTGAAATACCCGACTGCTCGGTTGTACTCGGTAGCAGTGCTGAGGAGCGGAACGTAAAGATCACGGACGACGTCACTTCGATCGCTTCGGTAGTTGCCGTGCAGGCCGAGAGACCTGAAGGACGTCGCGGAAGCGCCTGGCGTGTCAACTGCATTCACAGCAGGTCCAGGATGTCATCGATGTTGGCGCTTTCGGAGACCTTCGGCGCCGGCTTCTCTCCGCTGGCTGCCTGATGCGCCTGGGGCAGCAAGTCGGCGATGTCGTGATCCCCGCGACCCGTGACGGTGTCAAAGAGACTGGCCCACGTGGAGTCGATCGGGTTGTCCAAAGCCTCCGCGAGTGCTTGTCGCGCATCGAGGGCATCAGGCTGGCCAATCAATCTCTTGATCGTCAGCTCAGCATCGCCGTCTGCCGGCAGTTCGACACGCTCGACGTGGAACGTCGACTCGGAGAAGCACCCGAGAACGACATCGCCAGGCTTGCTGTCGAGCGCCATCAAGTAAGCCCTGATGGAGCCGCACGCCGGCTGCTGTCGCGTCCAGCTGAGACGTACGTCTCCCGCTGTCCCCGAGAGCACCCAACGCTCTCCTGGCGGAACACCCAATGCATCGACCAGGCCCACACCAACGGGGAACCCGCTACCCCGCAGGTGGTCGTCGGTCACCGTGAGGCGCAGCAAGACTTCAGAGCCTCTGCGGTAGACCCGCCGAGGAAGCGGCCGCGACCGGGGCTTCACGTCGTCCGCATCCTGGAAGCGAACGATGCCCCGCTGTACGCCGTACGGACGAGACCGTGCGTACGCCTCAACACTGCTCGCTGCGACGTCGAAACGCGACGTCACTTCGGCCGTGAGAGCGTGGAGCGACATCTCTCCGTCGTGCTGCCTGAGCAGATCGCCGATCACCTCACGAACGCTCGTATACTCACTCAATCCCCAGCTGGTCAATGCCCAGAGTTTCCTGTCCACTCGTGCGAAGCGCTCATCGACGGCTAGAGCATTGCGGATGGAGCCGATGGATTGCGGCATGTCAACCGCTTCTTTGATCTCCTCAACACTTGCTGGCTGCTCAAGCACTTGCAACGCCAGGGCGGCCAAGTCCTGCGCACTGCCTCCGCCAGTGAGGACGTGGTCGCGAACGACCCGCAAGCCGCACGGTCCGATGATCCACGACAAGGCATCCGATCGGTCCCCGTTGACGATGCTCGCGTAGTTCTCCTCGATCCAGGAGACGGGAACCAGCCCGGACGGCGCACCGGAGGTCAGGATCTCCTTGGTCTGCGAGATCGCCTCCGAAGCGTTGACGGGCAGGAGCCAATCACTTTCGACGACGAGATGCGGAGAAACGGCATTGAGGACTCGCCACACCGGCTGATCGATGCGGTAGACGCTATCGGTCAAGGAAGGTAGCTGGGTCAAGACGGTTCGCAGGGGTGTCGGTCGGTCGACCAGGTCCTTCATCGCTCGCGTCAGCTCCAGCAGCTTGCCCGATGCCTCGAAGTGGTGGACGAGCTCCTTCAGGACGTTTCGCTCGAGTTGCCGAATGCGCTCACGCGATACTCCGTGGCGCGCGCCGATGACTTCTAAGGTGTCCGGCTCGAGGCTGATCTTCCGAGCACTGAGGACATCGAGCTCCCGGTCAGGAAGTGGCCCGAAGAAGAGGCCCAGCTCATCAGCGGGTGTCATCACCTGATCCGCTGGCACGAGCTCGGATGGCGTCATCGCACTGAGGCGCTGCCGTGCTCCATCGATCTGACGAATGCGGAAGGAAAGATCGCTGGTCAGAATCTCGTCGCTCGACCGTCCGACGAAGTGCAGCCATTCCGCCAGCTCCAACACCTCATGCTGGGCCTTCGCGGCAGGCGAGTCTTCGAGGGGCCGCGTCGTCTTCACTTCGGTAGCCGACGAAGCCTGGATCTTCCTCGACTCGCGAGGCATCGGTGGGATCTTCGCCACCAACGACGCCGGGTCACCCAACCCTGTGAGCACCCCAGCAGCGACGATTCGCCAAGCCCCATCAGCGCCGAAGTCAGGTATCTCCCACAACTGCCGTGGCGACAATTCACTCACGTCGAGCACGTCCACTAGGTGGTTCGACGAGAGTGCTCGGCGTTGATCGTCGGTCAGCGGTAGGTCGTCGAACGCCATCGCGGACGATCGGATACCCGGCAGAAGGTCAGCGATGCAGTCATCGAGCGCCTCAGCGAGGATCGTGCGTGAGACATCAGCAGCCAGCACAAGACGTTCCTCGAGAGCCACGTCACTGAGCCAGCGGTCCATGAGGTCGCCAGCACGTCGCGGTAGGACAGCCCTCCAGTAAGGACTGGAGAGAGGACTCACGTCTCGGACACGGCGCGGACGGCGCGGGTGTCCCAACCACAGCATCGCCATGACCATTGGAGTGACGTGGGGGCCGAGGAGCGGCATGTTAGGGGATACGGGGTGTCGCAGGGGCTGAGATGCCTGCGCCGATGGATCGACTGCCGCATGCTGCGCACCATGATCAGGTGTCGCAGCAGGCGGTGTGGGATCAGTGGGAGCCGGCACAGGTGCCACGTCATGGACGTAGCGCTTGCCCCACACGAACGCCCTCGGCAGCAGACGCTTGAGGGGCGCGATCTTCTCGTCCGACATCTCAGTCCAGTGCCGTTCTTCTCCTGCTTCCGCGACCTGCCACTGAAGCGCCGTCACCTATTGCCTCATCGCACCGTACGACGTCCAGCGGCGTCCGTCAGCTACTCAGCTGAAGCCAGGCGATGCCACTCGATCGACGCAGCAGAGCTTTGGGGCTCTGTACTTCAACGGCACATCCATGGGTCAACTTCACACGATGAGCCGCAGACTCCCCAAACGGACGCATGTCGAGCCTGGCAGATCGCTAACGGAGAAGAGTGCGACGCGACTCATGTCGATCGCAGCCCGGGCAGAACTGCACGGACGGCTGCGGCGCCGCCTGGCCTCGCCTGGGCCGGGAGGATGCTCTGACTAGCGAGCCGGTACGCGACCCCCAGCAAGTCAGTGCGCGGGGCCTGGCCGCGAGCAGGGCGGCGAGGCGAGCGCCCCTCGTGCCCGCTCTGCAGCCCCTCCTGCACGTGCCGCGGCGGGACGTCGTGGACGGCCCGGCCGCGGTCACGTGCGTCTGGAAGCAGACGTCGAACTGGATGATCTACGCGACCTGTCCGACCTGCCGATGGACCGACTTGCGGGGGAATTGCCCACGACTGGTGGCCCTCAGGCCCGGCGCAGCGTCCGCCGGGCCGACAGTTCCACCGCCGGCAGCGCGACCGCCACCACCACGACGACCGTGGCCACCGGGAACCACCAGGGCCCCGCCGCCCAGGGGCGGCCGAGGAAACCCACCCCCAGTATCGCCAGCGGGACCACGGAGACGGCGATCCCGGCGAGCACCGCGGCCGCGGCGAGCCAGGTGTTCTCCCGCCGCACCGCGCCCCGGACCTGCCGGGGGGTGGCGCCGGCGTGGCGCAGGGCCTCGAACTCCCCGCGGCGGGCCGTGGTGGAGGCGACGAGGGTGTTGACCACCCCGAGCAGCAGGTACGCCACGAGGATCCCGAGGACGGCGAAGTTCAGCACCGTGACGGCCGGGACGGCGGTCGACGTGGTGGTTCCCGCGAGTTCCACCCCCGGGCGGTCGCGGAGGACCGCGGCCAGCGCCCGCTCGGCCGCCGCGCCGTCGGTGCGCACTAGCAACCGGTCGGGGAGGCGTCCGGACGTGTGGTCCCGCACCAGATCCGCCGGCAGCGCAACCTCGCCGAGCCCCCCGCCGCGGGAGTGGACGGCGACGACGCGGACCGTGACCGACGTCCCGTCGCCCAGCCGCAGCGGCACTGAACTCCCCACCCCGACGTGCAGGGACCGGGCGGCGTTCTCGCCCAGCGCGACGGTGGCTCCGGTGAGGTCGTCGAGGGTTCCCGCGGTGACGCCGAGGTCGAGGACCTTCGCGGCGCCCGGGCCCAGGACGAGCGCGGGTTCGGCCTCCACCTCGGGGTCGCCCAGCACCGTCCGTCCCAGCACCACGCTCGTGTCGCCGACGGTGGCCGCGCGGACCCCCGGGACGGCGGTGACGGCGTCGAGCAGGTCGTCCCCCACCCCGCCGACGGCGGTGACAGTCCGGGTGCCGGCGGTCGCCGCCGCGGTGTCGCGAGTCGCGGCGGCCAGGACGGTCGTCTGGGTCAGGGTGTAGGTCAGGGCGAACACCACCGTGGCCGTCAGCGCGGTCGTCGTGCCCGCTGACCGCACGAGGTTCCCGCGCAGGTTCTGCACCGCCAGCCAGGACGTCACCGAGCGGTGCGCGCTGCCCCGGCGGAAACCGCCGCGACGGGCGAGGAGTTCGCTGCCGCGGCGCAGCAGGTCCGGCCCGGCCAGGGCGATCCCCACGGCCGCGACCATGCCCGCGAGCGCCGTGCCGGCCGCGGCGTCGAGGGTGCCGGAGAACAGCGGCGGCGCGGCGAGGGGGATCGAGGCCGCGACGAGGAGCAGGCCGACGAGCGTCTTGGTGCGCGAGGGCGTCCGGGGACCGGAGGTGGACTCGGCGAGGACGTCGGCCAGCGGGGCGCGGGAGGTGCCCCGTGCCGCCCACCGGCCGGTGCCCTGGGCGATGAGCGCCACGATGAGCAGGGCGGCCAGGGCCGGGAGCGGGCTGAGGACGAGCGGCAGGTCGGGCGGGACGAGGCCGCCGGTGGCGAGCAGGTCCAGCGAGCGCCCGGCGAGGAGGTACCCCAGCAGGATCCCGGGCAGCGCGGCGGCGGTCCCGACGAGGGTGGCCTGCCCGGCGACCAGGGACCGCACCTGCCGCGGGGTGGTGCCGACCGCGCGCAGCAGCGCAAGGTCCCGCCGCTGGGTCGCGACGACGGTGCCCAGCGCACCGGCGACGACGAGGCCGACGACGACCAGCGGCACCCCGCCCATCGAGGAGGCGAGGATCACCAGCGTGCCCCGCTGCGCCGCCGCGGACGGCAGGGTCGCGTCGCCGCGGGCGGCGCCGGTGGCCACGACGAACCGCGTCCCGTTGTTGTCACGGGCGAGCAGGGCGCGGACGGCGGCCGCGACCTCCGCGGTCCGCCCGTCCTCGGCCCGCACTCCGACGAGGTCGGCGCGCCCGGGACCGGTGACGGCCCCGGCGGCGGCGTCGTCGAGGAAGACCCCCGTGGCGGGGGCGGCGACAAGGGCGGCGATCCGCGCGGGGCGCTCCCGGCCGTCGACGCGCAGCGTCACCTCCTCTCCCACCCGCACTCCGGCCGCCGCGGCGACGTCGGCGGCGAGCGCGACCCCGTCGCCGTCGAGGGCGGGGGGCGTCTCGTCACCGCTGAGGGTGGCGGAGGACTCCCCGTGGCCGCGGGTGGCGACGACCCGTCCGCCGGGGCCGACCACCGCGACCGGGAACGACACGTCCGCCACAGCGGCCCGGACACCGGGGACCTGCGCGAGCCGGTCGGCGAGAGCGGCGGGGACACCGACCCGTTCGGGCAGGGCGACGTCGACGTCCTCGGCCGTGGGCAGGGACTGCTCGGCGGAGACGACCACGTCGGCCGCGGCGAGCCGGCCGACAGGCAGGTGGGAGCGGACCCCGGTCTCGGCCAGGACCCCGGTGGCGGTCAGCAGGAGCGCCGCGCCGAAGAGGGCACAGGCGACGGCCACCATGGCGGGAACGCGGTGGCGCAACAGGTTCAGGCACAGGCGCAGCGCGTCAGTTCCCCTCCTCGTCGGCGGTGCGGTCCTCGGTGATGCAGCCGTCCTCGACGACGATCGTGCGGTGGGCACGGGAGGCGGCTGCGGGGTCGTGGGTGACCATGACGACGGTCTGCCCGAGTTCGGTGACGAGGTCGCGCAGCAGGTCCAGCACCGCGGCGCCCGTGCGCGGGTCCAGCGCCCCGGTGGGTTCGTCGGCGAAGACGACGGCGGGGTCGGTGACCAGGGCGCGGACGATGGCCGCCCGCTGCTGCTGACCGCCGGAAAGTTCCGCCGGGTGGTGCCCGAGCCGGTCGCCGAGCCCGACGCGGTCGATGAGGCGGTGGACCCGTTCGACGTCCGGGGCCCGCCCGGCGAGTCGCAGCGGCAGGGTGATGTTGTCGGCGACGGTGAGCGCGGGCAGCAGGTTGTAGGCCTGGAACACGAACCCGAGGCGGTCGCGGCGCAACCGGGTGCGGGCCGTCTCGCCGAGACCGGTCAGGTCGGTGCCGGCGAGGGAGACGCGGCCGCTGGTGGGGACGTCGAGGCCCGCGGCGCACTGGAGCAGCGTGCTCTTGCCGGAGCCGGAGGACCCGGTGACGGCCAGGAACTGCCCTCGCGGAACTCGCAGCGAGACGTCGCGCAACGCGACGATTCCCCCGGGGTGGGCGCGGGTGACGTGGTCCAGTTCCACGGCAGGAGGTTCCGCCAGGACCGGGGCCGGGGCGGACCGCCGGACCTGCTGCGGGAGCGCGGTCACCGGCGGGACCGGCGGGCGGTGACCAGGCCGACAACGCCGGCGAGGGCGAGCACCCCGCCGGCGACGCCGACGGCGAGCGGCAGCGTCCCGGCCGAGCCGGCGACGTTGACGAGCAGGCCGAGGACCAGCAGGACCCACGCCCAGACCGGGCTGCGTCGGGGCCGGGGGCCGACCGGTGGGACGGCTGCGTGGCGGTCCGTAGGGTTCTCGAGCGCGTAGGGGTCCTTCACGACGACTCCTGGGGACGATGGGGTGGTTGACCCGTCCATCGTGGTTTCCACGGTCGGCCCATCCCATCCCCTCGGCTACCGGATCAAGGTGGTGCTGGCTGTACCCCGCGGCTCAGTACCCCTGCTGCTTCAGCACCGTCAGGGACGGCTCCCGATCCCGCTCGATGTGCGCGAACGCCAGCGCCTCAGCCATCCGCTCGTCCCCACGGGTGACGGCGGCGGCGAGTTCCACGTGGTCGTGGAAGGCGTCGTGGACGTCGAGCTTGGAGGTCTGAATCGCCGTCATCGACACTATTGTGTCAATGACAGCACTTTAGTGAAGATGGTCAGGAGGATGACGCGTGGACTGAACCCAGCCGTTCAGCACCCTCTTCCCACCGGTGCAGGCTGCTGCCCTGCGCGCCCTGTGGCGGCGGACCACCCCTCTGACCGGGAGCGAGGTCCACCGCGCCAGCGCCACCGGCTCGTACCGGGGAACCGCAGCAGCCCTCGCCCGGCTCGTTGCGCAGGGCCTCGTCGAGGCACGGCAGGTCGGGCGGGCGTGGGAGTACCGCCTCAACGAGGACCACCTCGCCTTCCCGGCCCTCGCAGCCGCCTTCGAGGTGTTCGCGCCCCGGGCTGACCTCGATGAACGCCTCCGTTCACTGGTCCGCGAGCACCTTCCGGACGGGGAACCCTCCCTCGCCTACTTCGGATCCTTCGCCCGCGGGGAGGCGAAGAGCGACAGCGACATCGACCTGCTGCTCGTCCTCCCCGAGGTCACGCCCGCCGATGCCGGCGACCTCCTCGTGGACGACCTGGAGAACAGGGCCGCCGCTGGACGGGCAACGAGATCCAGGTCTACGCAACACGTTTGCCCGACATTCGTCGAGCCGTCGAGCAGGACGACCCCATCGTCGAGAACTGGCGCCGAGACGCCATCTCCATCGTCGGCCCCTCAATCCAGCAGCTGCTGGAGGCGACCCCGTGACTCCCCGCTCGTGTCCCCATGGATGCAGCCCATGGCGCCCGCCGAGGTTCGCGTGCGCGCCGAGGCGGCTCGCAAGTTCCTCGAGGTCGCGCGCATGGTCGAAGATGACACCTCCGACCCGGCCCTGCCGCGGGGCGTGAGCGCCCTCGCGGTACTGGCCGGTATCGCCGCGAGCGACGCGATCTGCGGACACGTCCTGAAGGAGCAGCCGCAGGGTCAGGACCACCAGGAGGCTGTGCACGTGCTCGGCAGCATTCGGGCGGCCGAGGACCTCGCCATCGCGCTACGGCGGCTGCTCAGCGACAAGTCCACGTCGCAGTACGGCACGACGTACATGACGGCGAACAAGGCCTCCGCCATGGTGCGGCTCGCTAAGAAGCTCGTCGAGGGGATGGATCAGCAGCTACGCTCGTAAGGTCACCGCGCAAGCGAGGCGCACGAGGGGCGGGGCAGGTAGCGACGACCTCGCCGGCCCGATCTAGGATCCGATCATGGTCAGGACGACGGTGGTGGAGCAGCTGCGGGAAATGGTGGCCGAGCGCGACTGGGCTCAGTTCCACACCCCCGAGAGTCTCGCGAAGAGCATCGCCATCGAGGCGGGCGAGCTGCTGGAATGCTTCCAGTGGTCCTCCGAGGCCGACCCGCAGCGAGTGCGGGGTGAGCTGGCGGACGTGCTCACCTACTGTCTCCTCCTCGCCGACGCACTCGGCACGGACGCAGACGCCGTCGTCCTGGACAAGCTCGCCGAGACCCGGCTGAAGTATCCGGTCGACAAGGCCCGGGGGCGGAGCACCAAGCATGACCGACTTTGAGATCCAGCAGTTCACGTTCTCCGGTACGGACCTCAAGGCGTGGCAGGCGCTCGACGGGCGGCACCGCAACTGGCCGGTCGTCTACACCCTGGACGGCGCAGGGAAGATCTACGTTGGCGAATCACTGAACGCCGCCGGGCGGTTCAAGCAGCACCTCGACACCGCGAAGAAAGAGCTGCGACACGCCCGCGTCGTGCTGGACCCGACCTTCAACAAGTCGGTGTGCCTCGACCTGGAATCGCACCTGATCCGCTGGTTCCACGGCGACGACAGATACCAGGTCCTCAACCGGAACGACGGGATCACCGACGCCGACTACTACCGTCGCTCGACGTACCGGCCCACCTTCGAGGCGATCTTCGACGAGCTGCGCGAGCTGGGTGCGTTCAGCCGCTCCATCAAGGAGATCGAGAACACCGACCTCTTCAAGCTGTCGCCCTTCAAGGCCCTCACCCCGGAACAGGCGATCGCCGTTGAGGACATCCTCTCGGGATTGTTCGACGACCTCGAGCGCGACCGGTCCAGTCGCATCGTGATCCAGGGCGATCCTGGAACCGGTAAGACGGTCGTCGGGATCTACCTGATGAAGCTTCTGAGCGACATCAAGAACGCCGACCTGAGCGAGCCCGTCGACAGCGACTCGATGCTCTCCGAGTTCTTCGTCGAGGGCTACCCGCAGCTCTTGCGGGACTTCCGGGTCGGCCTGGTGGTGCCACAACAGTCCCTGCGCGGCTCGATCCGGAAGGTCTTCAAGAAGACGCCCGGCCTCGGCCCTGACATGGTCATCACGGCCTTCGAGGCCGGTAAGGCGGACGACATGTTCGACCTGCTGATCGTGGACGAGGCACATCGCCTCAACCAGCGGGCCAGTCTCGGCTCCGGTCCCCAGAACGCCGACTTCCGCGTCGTGAACGAGAAGCTTTTCGGACACGACGACCTGGAACTCACACAGCTCGACTGGATCAACAAGATCAGCCGGCATCAGATCTACCTCGTCGACGCAGCACAGGCGGTCCGCCCCTCCGACCTTCCGCGAGCGGCTCTCAACGCCCTGGTGTCGACGGCACACACGGCGAAGCGGCACTACCGGCTCACGTCCCAGATGCGGGTCAGAGCCGGATCCGACTACGTGGGGTACGTACGCGGGGTCCTCGACGGCTCAGTGACGAAGCGGCAGGGGTTCGACGGCTACGACCTCCGCTTCTTCGACAACATGCAGGACATGCGAACGGCGGTCGTCGAGAAGGACGCGTCGCACGGCCTCGCTCGCCTTCTGGCCGGCTACGCCTGGCCCTGGGCGAGCAAGAAGGACCCCGAGGCCTTCGACATCGTCGTCGACGGAGTCGAGCTGCGGTGGAACAGGACCCAGGTCGACTGGGTCGACACGCCTACGTCTCTCGACGAGGTCGGCTCGATCCACACCATTCAGGGATACGACCTCAACGTCGCCGGCGTCATCATCGGCGAAGATCTGCGATTCGATCCTGAGAGCGGACGGGTCGTCTTCGACAAGAAGAACTACTTCGACGCCAAGGGAAAGCAGAACAACGTCAAGCGCGGGATCACCTACTCCGACGAGGAGCTCCTGCAGTTCGTCAGGAACATCTACGCGGTACTGCTGACGCGGGGAATCGCGGGGACGTACGTCTACGTCTGCGACGAGCCCCTGCGGGAGCACCTTCGCCGGTTCTTCTGACGTGCGAGGGCCATCTGCAGGAGACACCGTGGACCCGCTCGACCTCGGCGCCCGCCTTGCGCAGCTCATGGCGACGGGCCGACGCGCCTCGACGTACAAGCTGGCGACCCTCGACGCCCTCGTCCAGCACTGCTTCGAGAACCCGGTCTCCGACGATGCGGTCCTCAGGGTGCCGATCCGTGACCTCGCGTCCCGGGTGGTCGAGGCGTACTGGCCCCGGTGCGGGTCTTCGGGGAACACGGGGTCCTGCGGCAGAACGAGCAGTCCCGCGCGGGGACCGTGACGATCGTGGACACCATCAGGTCCTTGCGCAGCGGAGCCGAACAGCGGGGCCTGTTCTCGGTGGCCCAGTTCAAGGAGGCGGCCCTGCAGGAGTGGGCGACGACGATCCGGCGCCTCTCGATAACGCTCGCGCAGCAACCCCTCTTCGCCCTGCAGAGGACGGGTGGGCGCGAACCGGGAACGGCCTTCCTCTACGACGACTCGTGGCTGAGCAAGAAGACGACCGTGTCGAGCCTCGACGCTCACGACTGGTCGATCACGTTGTTCCCCGGGGTCGCGTCCGCGATAGCCCGGGTGTCCCCGATGCTGCAGCCGGTCCTGCAGCAGTGGTGGGTCGACGACGTCCAGCGTCACAACAGCGCCGAACTCGAGATCCCCGACCTGCGCGCGTTCCTGTTCGACGCGAACCGCGCGGGCGTCGCGCGCCTCGCTCCCGGTCTGCGGGAGTTCCAGCAGAACCGCTGCTTCTACTGCAGGCGAACGCTGCCCGGGGCGGTGCACGTCGACCACGTGCTGCCGTGGTCGAGGGTCGCCATCGACGGGGTGCGCAACCTCGTCCTCACGGATCCGCGCTGCAACGGGGACAAGCTCGCGACGCTGCCCGTCGTGGACCACGTGCGGGACGTCCTGGCTCGCTCCGAGGTGGACCTTCAGGCCGTCGCGGCCCCGCTGCGCTGGCCGGTCGAGACCGAGCGGATGCGGAACGCGGCGCGCGGGTTGTACCGGTCGACCGGCCCGGGCTCACCGTTGTGGCGGGCTCCGGGGGTGTACGACTTCCACGACGGGACGGTTGTTCCGTGACGGCGGTCCCGGCCTGGTGACGCGAGCTCAAGCCGCCGGTGCCGGTTCCCGAAGCACCGGTCATGACCACAGCGGGCGCCGGGGCGGACGAGCAGGCCCGGCGGGTCGCCGCACGCCTGGAGCGGCTCCGACGGGAACCTGCGAGCGAGGAATCGCCGGCCCGCGTCGCGGCCGCCGAACGACGTCACCACGCCTGGACCACCGGCGCCGAGGGTGAGCGCCTGGTCGCCGTGACCCTGACAGAACTCGAGGCCGAGGGGTGGGTCGTGCTCCACGACGTCCACTGGCCCGGGCGGCCGAAGGCCAACCTGGACCACGTCGCGATCGGTCCCGGCGGCGTCGTCGTCGTCGACGCGAAGAACTGGTCGGGCCAGGTGTCCGTCCGGGACGGTCTGCTGCGCAACGAGTCGTGGCGCAAGGACCGCGAGCTGGAGGCGATCGCGAGCGCCGTGGCGGCCGTGTCCGCCCTGCTGGAGCCGGCGGTCCGCTCGTCGACCAGCGGCCTGCTCTGCCTGGTCGCGCAGGAGCAGGAACCGCAGCGGACGACGTCGGGGATCACCGTGGTGGGACGCAGCGACCTCGTCGCGTTCTTGCGTGGGCTCGAGGTCCGGTTGGAACCCCGCGCCGTCCGGCGGACCGCGGCATTCTTGAAGGCCACCCTCGACGGCGCCCACAGCCCGGTCCTCACCACCACCGGCGCTCTGCCGGCCGTGCCCTCGGGACGAGCGGTGCGCACGAACCACCGGCGACCGGTCGCGCGCCGGGCCCGCCAGCTCCCGTGGCCTCGACGTCTGCTCCTGGTGTTCCTCGTCCTGGTCGTGGCCGGGCTCGTGGGGTTCCTGGCGGTGGTGCTCGGACTGGCGGTGGTCCAGCAGATGGCCGACGGCCTGGTCCACCCGTCCGCGGCGAGCGCTCCCTGACGGCGCTGGAAGCTCACGGCCCCAGCAACGCCGCCGGCACCACCGCGATCCCGTCCCGCCGGCGGTAGGCCTCGGGGCCGGTCGTGACGACGACGGCGTCGAGCAGGTCCGCACCGAGCACTCCCTGCAGCCAGCGCAGGTGCTTCACGTCAGCGTCGGTCACCGCCCCGGCGAGCTTCACCTCGACGGCGACGACCTTGCCGTCACCCCGTTCCACGACGAGATCCACTTCGTGCTCGCCGCTGCGGACCCGCAGGTGCCCCACTCGTGCTTCAGCCGCCTGCGCGTAGACCCGCACGTCGAGCGTCACCAACGACTCGAAGAGCTGGCCGAGCAACGTCGCCTCGCGGCCGGCACCTCGGGCCGGACTGGCGCCGAGGAGCGCGACGACGTCGACCCCCAGCATCCGGGCGGCGAAGGCGGGGTCGGCGAGGTGGTGCTTCGGGGCGGCCGCGAGACGGGCGAGGTGGTTCCGGAACGGAGTCCACGCGGGTACCGGATCGAGGAACCAGAGGCGCTCGAGGATGTCCCGGTAGGCGGTCGTGGTGGTCTTGGCCGGCTTGTCCACCTCCCCGGGAGTGGCTGCCTCCACGAGCCGGTCGTAGGCGGTGACCGTCGATTCCGCAGCGGCGTAGGCGGTCATCCAGCGTCGCAGGGGAGCGGGGTTCCGCACCGCGCGCCCGAGGTCGGGGAAGTCGCGGTCGATGATGCTGTCGACGTAGCCGTCCAGCTGAGCCCGGCGCAGGCGAGGAGGGAGCGAGCGGATCGCCGGCAGGCCGGAGCGGCAGATCTCCTCGGCGTAGTCCTCGAGCGCGACCGCCGTCGAGCCGACCACGTCCGGCGCCCCGCCCGCGAGCAACCGCGCCAGGGACACCGTGGGCTGGGCGACACCTCGCTCGGACAGCGTCATGGGGCGCATCCGCAACCGCACGATGCGACCGGCTCCGCTGTGCACTCCGGTGTCCCGCGGGACCGCGGACCCGGCGAGGAGGTACGACCCCGGCGCGGCTCCGGCGTCGACCGCACGGCGGACGGCGTCCCACGTCGCCGGTACGTGCTGCCACTCGTCGACGAGGACAGGAGGTTCTCCCACGAGTGCCCGTGCGGGCTCAGCCTTCAGGAGGTCCCGTAGTGCCGGGTCGTCGAGCTGGCGGACGGTCGTCGCTCGCTGCGACGCCGTTCGCGTCTTCCCGACCCCCTTGGCCCCTTCGAGAGCCACGGCCGGCAGTCCGGCGAGGTACTCGCCGAGCTCGGCGTCGACTACGCGCGGAACGTAGGAGGGCGGATTCGGCACTGCTGCACGCTACCTTTTGCCGCACTTCCACGCTACCTTTTGCCGCCCTTCTGGACTGCCGAACACCGGTCGTGGTCGCGACTCCGCCGGGCGATCCGCAGGGACGTCTCGGACTCCCCCGGCCGGCGTGACGGTGATGGGCTACGCCCCCCGCAGGTCCAACGGCAGTTCGCTCGCCGCCCCGTCGACCAACCGCACCGGGATCCCCCAGTCCTGCTGGTACAGGTGGCACGCGGCGAACTCCGGCACCTCCCCGGTCTCCGGGTCGCCGTCGCACGCCGCCGCCTGCACGCTCACGTGCAGCACCCCGTTCTCGACCCCGGGAGCGAACTCCAGCGTCCGCGACAACCCCTCGAAGGAACCCGCTCCGGAGACCAGGAACTCCGGAGGGGTCGAGGCGACGGTGAGGCGGGTCGGGTCGCCCCAGCGGTCGTCGAGCTTCTGCCCGGTCGGCGGGGTGAAGGAGACCGAGAGGGAGACGACGCCGGGTGCGAGGTCGGTCGGGGGACGCTGCACGCGGTGGGCGGACCCGTCGACCCGCACGCTCGCGGGGGCGAGTTCGCGGGTCAGGCGGTGCGCGGAACTCTCGACGACCACCAACGTGTCGCCGTCGACGAGGACGTCGGAGGGTTCCACGAGGTCCCGCACGAGCGTCGAGACCTCACCCGTCGCGGGGTCGAACCGGCGCAGGGCGCCGTTGTAGGTGTCGGCGACGAGGATCGAGCCGTCGGCGGCGACCGCGACGCCCAACGGGTGCTGCAGCAACGCCTCCGCGGCGGGGCCGTCGCGGAACCCGAAGTCGAACAACCCCTGCCCGACGTGGGTCTCCACGACGTAGCCCGAACCCGCGACGGCGGCGACGTTCGCCATCCGGTCGTCGGAGACCACGGGAACGGAACGGTCCACCGAACCACTGCGCCGCAGGGACCGGAGCGCGGACGTCTCGGCGTCCACCAGCCAGAGCGTCGACCCGTCGGTCGACACCGCGAGGCCGGAGGTCTGCGCGAACCACGCCTCCTCGGCGGGTCCGTCCTTGATGCCCTCCGCGGTGGTCCCGGCGAGCACCCGCACGACCGATTCGACCGGGTCGAACGCCCACAACTGGTGCACCCCGGCCATCGCGATCACGACCTGCCCGTCGAACCACGCGACGTCCCACGGCGTCGACAGGTCCTGTTCCAGCGCGGGCCCGCCACCCTCGCGGCGCCGGAGCTGGGCACCGGTCCCCGCCACGGTGACGACGGAGCCCGTCGAGAGCGACAGCCCGCGCAACGCGTGGTTCACGCTGTCCGCGACGACCACGTCGTACCCCACCTGCTCCGCGACCTCGGGCGGGAGCACGACCGCCCCCTGGGGTTCCGCGAACGTCTCGGGGGTGAACCCGCGAGCGCCGGTCCCGAACCGGCGACGTTCGGTCTCCAGGTCCGCGTCGAGCTCCATGAGCTGGTGGTGACCGGTGTCGACGACGAGCGCTCCACCGTCGGGCAGTCGCACGACCCGCGACGGGAAGCGCAACGCGGACCCCGCGGGCGCCGGCGGCACGTAGGGGCTGTCGCCCCGGCGAAGCGTCCCGGCGGCCTCGTGCTCGGCGACGAGCTCGGAGACCAGGACGTCCAACCCGTGGGCGTGCCCCTCCCCGGACATCGACGCGACGACGTAGCCGGTGGGGTCGACGACGACGAGCGTCGGCCAGGCGCGGGCCGCGTAGGCCTGCCAGGTCGTGAGCTGGGGGTCGTCGAGCACCGGGTGGTGGACGGCGTAGCGGTCGACGGCCGCGTCCAGCGTCGCGGGCTCGGCCTCGTGCGCGAACTTCGGCGAGTGCACCCCGACGGTCACGAGGACGTCGGCGAACTTCTCCTCCAACGGCCGCAGCTCGTCGAGGACGTGCAGGCAGTTCACGCAGCAGCTCGTCCAGAAGTCCAGCAGGACGATCTTGCCGCGCAGGTCGGCCAGCGACAGGTCGCCCTCGGTGTTGAGCCAGCGACGGCCCACCAGCTGCGGGGCACGGACACGGGGACGACGGACGGGCGTGCTGGTCACGGGTCCATCGTGCCCCACACGGTCCTGCGGACCACGAGGCGATCACCGGTGAGTGCACCCCCTGCGCCACTCAGGCGAACGGAGACGCCCATCCGAGTGACTCGGCTCCGCGCCGCCGCCCGTCGCGCCGAAGCAGGGGTGTGACCACTTCCCAGAACGCCCTCGCCGCCGACGGACACCTCCGGACCACCGTCGAGACCGCGTGAGCTGAGTCTTCCTCGGGCGCAGCCAGCCGCCTAGCCTGGCCGGCGTGCCCCACCTCCCCACGAACCGCCGATCCGGGACGGGAGCCTCCGCGTGAGGATCGTCGCCGCTGACGTCGTCGTCACCAGCCCGGGCCGGAACTTCGTCACCCTGAAGCTCACCACCGACGAGGGTCTCACCGGACTCGGTGACGCCACCCTCAACGGCCGCGAACAGGCGGTCGTCGCCTACCTGCGCGAGCACGTCGTCCCGTTGCTGCTGGGCACCGACCCGCACCGCATCGAGGACACCTGGCAGTCGTTGTACCGGGGCGCGTACTGGCGGCGCGGGCCGGTGACCATGGCGGCCATCGCCGCGGTCGACGTCGCGCTGTGGGACGTCAAGGCCAAGGTCGCGGGCCTGCCGCTGTACCAGCTCCTCGGCGGTGCCTCCCGGGAACGGGTCCGCACGTACGGTCACGCCAACGGTCGCGACGTCCCGGAACTGCTCGACTCCGTCCGCGCGCGCCGGGCCGAGGGGTACCAGGCGGTCCGGGTGCAGACCGGGGTGCCCGGGCTGCGGACGGTCTACGGCGTGCACACCGGCGAGGCCATCGCCCACCCGACGCACCGTGCGCTCCCCGTCGTCGAGGACTGGGACACCCCCGCGTACCTCCGGCACCTGCCGAGCGTCCTGGAGGCGGTGCGGCACGAGTTCGGGCCGGAACTCCCGCTGCTGCACGACGCGCACCACCGCCTCACCCCGGTGCAGGCCGCCAAGCTCGGCAAGGACGTCGAGCGCTACGACCTGTTCTGGCTCGAGGACTGCACTCCCGCCGAGAACCAGGAGAGTTTCCGCACCGTCCGCCGGCACACGACGACGCCACTCGCCGTCGGAGAGGTGTTCAACTCGATCGTCGACTACCAGACGCTCATCACCGAACAGCTCATCGACTACGCCCGGTCCGCGGTGACGCACTTCGGCGGGATCTCACCGCTGAAGAAGCTCTTCGACTTCGCCGCGGTCTACCAGGTGAAGAGCGCCGTCCACGGCCCCGAGGACATCTCCCCCGTCGGGACGGCGGCCGCGATCCACCTCGACCTCGCGATCCACAACTTCGGGATCCAGGAGTACTCCGGGCACACCGACCTCACCAACGAGGTGTTCCGGCACGCCTACACGTTCGCCGACGGCCACCTGCACCCTGGTGACGCGCCGGGGATCGGGGTCGAGCTCGACGAGGAACTGGCCGCCGCGCACCCCTACGAGGCCGCCTACCTGCCCGTGAACCGGCTCGCGGACGGGACCGTGCACGACTGGTGACCCTCGACCCGTGATCTTGCAGGTGAACCCAGCAAGATCACGGGTCAGGGGTGGTTGCCGGAGATTGGTGGCGCGGCACGTGCAACACGGAGCCCTCCTCGTGCGTCTCCTCGGCGGAACCCGGACCACCGGGTCCCGAGGCAGACCTTCGAGAACTGGACACCGAGATGACCACCCACCGTCCGCAGCACGAGACGTCGACCGACCGGACCGCGCAGGGCACCCGCCTGCGCCGCACCGTCCGTCTCGCCCTCGCCACCGCGGCGCTCGCCGCGTGCGGACTGGCCGTCCTCACCCACACCGAGGCGGCACCGACCACCCTGAAGAGCACAACCGTTGCGGTGCAGACCGTCGCGTTCACCCAGACGTCGCTCAAGGCGGGCGCCCGCGGGGCCGAGGTCCTCGCGCTGCAGCAGCGGCTGGCCGGCCTGGACTACTGGCTAGGCACCCCGGACGGCAGTTTCGGGGAGAACACGAAGCAGGCCGTGATGGCCCTGCAGGGGGCGGCCGGCCTCACCCGCGACGGTGTCGTCGGACCCGCCACCCGGGCCGCCCTGGCGCGCGGCGCGCAGCCCGTGGTCGGGGTCCGCACCGGTCACGTCGTCGAGGTCGACCGTGGGGCGGGAACCATCACCGTCGCCGACGACGGCCGCATCGCCGCGATCTTCCACACCTCGACCGGTACCTACCAGACGTACCGCTCACCGAGTGGTCACACGGACCTCGCGGACACCCCCGCGGGGAGCTTCCACGTCTACCGCAGCGTCGACGGGATCCGGAACGCGGAACTCGGCCGGCTCTACCGGCCGCGCTACTTCGACCCCAGCCAGGGGATCGCGGTGCACGGGGCGGCCAGCGTTCCGGGCTACCCGGCCTCGCACGGTTGCGCACGCGTCACGAACGCGGCGATGGACGTGATCTGGTCGCGCAACCTCATGCCACAGGGGTCGCTCGTCGTCGTGCGCTGACTCAGACGCCGACGGTCACCGCGGCGGGGGTGAGCCCGGCGCGGTCCTCGTCGGTCCAGTCCTCGCTGAGCCCGAGGGCTTCGCGGTGCTGGACCCAGGACAGGACCTCGGTGCGCGGGGTGTTCCCGTCCAGGCACCAGTGGCTGATCGTGCGCCCGCGCCAGGGGGTCCCGGTGCTCTTGCCGACGAAACCGGCGACCTTGCCGCGGGCGCGCAGGGCACTCAGCGCCATCGCGATCCGGCCGGACGCGGTGTTGGAGGTGGGACCGAACATCGTGTGACCGGCTTCGGCGACGTGCTTGGCGAAGACCTCGGGGGCGCGCTCACGCAGGCGGGCCTCGACGACGCCGAACTCCAGCCAGGGGCCGCCGACCTCGAAGACCTGCGACAGCGGTTCGAGGAGGTCGGCGGTCACGCCGCCGTTCTCCACCCGGGCGGCCGTGCGCCGCACGGTCCGGGTGGACTCGATCGCGGGGTAGACGGTGAAGACCCAGGGACCGGTGCCGCCGTGGTCGTCGAGGCAGGTGTGGATCACACCGCCGTCGGGAGCGCTCATGGGCAGCTGCATCTGCGCGTCGTCCTGGCAGTTGGTGCAGAACATGAAGTCGGCCACGGATGGGCTCCTCGCCTCATCGAGTGCTGCACCAGGTGCAGAAGAGCCGACGAACTCGCCCCCGGCGCGCCGACCGGACCGCCGGACAGCGGCTTCCTCGGAGGGGCGTCCGCCCCCACCATCGCACGGAAGCCGCCCCCCGACGAGCACGGCTCACCTCACGGGAGACGCAGCCAACCCCGCAGCCGAGCACGGATCCGACCGGACCGGGACAGCGGAGCGACCCCCCGCGGCGTGACCACCGGCAGCTGCACGCGCTGCTCCGCGGCCGTGACGAGCGCCTCCCGCAGCACCTCGACCAGGACCCGGGTGTCGTCCTCGGCGTCGTGGGCGCGCAGCTGCTGCACGCCCCAGTGCCGGGCGAGCGTCGCGAGCTTCAGGTTCTCCACCGGGAGGTCGAGGCGCTGCGCCAGCTTCCACGTGCACAGCCGTTCCCGGACCGGGAGGTCCACACCGGCGGAGCGCATCTCGGTGGTCACGAACTTCCAGTCGAACCGGGCGTTGTGGGCCACGAAGACCCGCCCGGCCAGGAGTTCCGCGACCTGCGGCGCGATCTCGCCGAAGGTGGGGGCGCCGACGAGCCGTTCGGCGGTGATGCCGTGCACGTGCGTGGGTCCGGGATCGCGCTGCGGGTCGACCAGCGTCGACCAGCTCCGTTCGACGACCCCGTGGTGGTCCAGCAGCGTCACGGCGATCTGGACGACCCTGTCCCCCGCGTCCGGGCGCAGACCCGTCGTCTCGACGTCCAGCACGGCGTAGCGGTGCCGGTAGCGCCGGGTGACCGCGCGGGGGAAGCGCGCGGTGGGGTCGATGACGGTCATCGGGTCTCTCCTTGCTGTCGAACAGGAGGAACGATGACAGAGGGGTCCGACACGACCCTGGACAGGCGGGTCGCCGCCTTCGAACAGATCTCGAACGAACCGGTGATCGACCGTCCCCACGCCCCGCCGTCAAGATGCCGTCAAGATCCGGCGGCCTGCGTCAAGGAAGCGTCAGGATCGCCGCGACCGGGGTGCTGCGGGTGTTCCTCTGACTGGGAACACACGTGCTCTACACACACCTTCTCCTGGAGTCCCCGTGCTGGATGTCGGCTTCACCGCCCTCACGCTCGTCCTGGCCCTCGCCGCGACCCTCCTGGTCCGCGCGCTGGAGCGCCGATGAGCCTCGAGGGGGCCACCGGACTCGTCCTGTCGGTCCTCGTCGCCGGATACCTGCTCTACGCGCTGCTGCGCCCCGAGAAGTTCTGACGGGAACCACTGATGACGCTCTCCGACAGCACCGCCGGCCTGCTCCAGATCGGCCTCCTCGTCGTCCTGCTCGCCGCGGTCCACGTTCCCCTCGGCGACTACGTGGCCCGCACCCTCACCAGCGCGAAGCACCTGCGGGTGGAACGGGGGATCTACCGCGTCCTGCGCGTCGACGGTGACGCCGACACCCGCTGGCCGGTCTACGCCCTCTCCGTCCTCGGCTTCTCGACCGTCTCGATCCTCTTCCTCTACGCGTTCCTGCGCCTGCAGGATCACCTGCCGCTGTCGCTGGGTTTCGGCGGGATGGAACCCACCCAGGCGTGGAACACCGCGGTGTCGTTCGTGACGAACACGAACTGGCAGTCCTACTCCGGGGAGTCCGCGCTGGGCCACCTTGTGCAGATGGGCGGCCTGGCGGTCCAGAACTTCCTCTCCGCCGCCGTCGGCCTCTGCGTCGCGGTCGCCCTGGTCCGGGGCCTGGTCCGCGTCGGGACCGGCACCATCGGCAACTTCTGGGTGGACCTGGTGCGCAGCACCCTGCGCATCCTGCTGCCGCTGGCGTTCCTCGCCGCGATCGTCCTCGTGCTCACCGGGGTCGTGCAGAACTTCACCGGCGCGACGGCGTACACGACCCTGACCGGTGGGACGCAGTCGATCGTCGGGGGCCCTATCGCCTCGCAGGAGGCCATCAAGGAACTCGGCACCAACGGTGGCGGGTTCTTCAACGCCAACTCCGCGCACCCCTTCGAGAACCCGACCGCGATCTCCAACCTCTTCGAGGTCTTCCTCATCCTGGCGATCCCCTTCAGCCTGCCCCGCACGTTCGGGACGCTGGTCGGCAACCAGCGCCAGGGGGGCGCGATCCTCGCCGTGATGGCCGGCATCTTCGCCGTCTCCAGCGCCGTCACGCTCTACGCCGAGACCCACGCCCTGGGCACCGTCCCGCAGGCCGTCGGTGCGGCCATGGAGGGCAAGGAGGCCCGGTTCGGCGAGTGGGCCTCGGCCCTGTTCGCGACGGCGACGACGTCGACGTCGACGGGGGCCGTGAACTCGTTCCACGACAGCTACACCGCCCTCGGCGGTGGTGCCCTGCTGGTCAACATGATGCTCGGCGAGGTCACCCCCGGTGGCGTCGGTTCGGGCCTCTACGGGATGCTCGTCCTGGCCATCATCACCGTGTTCGTCGCCGGGTTGATGGTCGGGCGGACCCCGGAGTACCTGGGCAAGAAGATCGGCCAGCGCGAGATCACCCTCGCCGCGCTGTACATCCTGGCCACCCCGTTCGCGCTGCTCGTCGGCGTGGCGATCGCGCTCTCCAGCGAGTCCACCCGCGCGATGATGCTGAACTCCGGGCCGCACGGTCTCAGCGAGGTGCTGTACGCCTTCGCCTCGACGGCGAACAACAACGGCAGCGCCTTCGCCGGGGTCAGCGTCAACACGCCGTTCTACAACGTCGCCCTCGGACTGTGCATGTACGTCGGCCGGTTCCTCCCGATGCTGCTGGTCATCGCCCTCGCCGGCACCTTCGCCCGGCAGCGACCCGCCAGCGTCACCGCCGGGACCCTGCCCACCCAGACCGTTACCTTCGCCGGCATGCACGCGGCCGTCGTGGTCGTCGTCACCGGTCTCACCTTCTTCCCCGCCCTCGCCCTCGGACCCCTCGCAGAGGCACTCGCATGAGCACCCCGACCCTCCCCGACACCACGAACCCCGCCACGGCGGGAAACCCCGCGAGCGCGGGACCGCACCGGATCGCGAGTGGCGCGTTCAGCCCGCGCCAGCTCGTGAGTTCCCTCCCGGACGCGTTCCGCAAGCTCGACCCGCGCCACCTCGTGCGGACGCCGGTCATGTTCGTCGTCGCCATCGGTGCCGCGCTCTCCACCGTGCTGGCGATCACCGACCCGTCGGTGTTCGCCTGGGTCATCGTCGCCTGGCTGTGGATCACGGTCCTCTTCGCCAACCTCGCCGAGGCCGTCGCCGAAGGGCGCGGCCGCGCCCAGGCGGCGTCCCTGCGCAAGGTCAGCTCGGACACCACCGCACGTCGGCTGGTGGATCCCACCGGGTTCCACGGCGACGAGGTCAACGTCCCCTCCAGCCAGTTGCGGGTCGGTGACCTCGTCGTCGTCGAGGCGGGCCAGACCGTCCCCGGTGACGGTGACGTCGTCGACGGGGTCGCCAGCGTCGACGAGTCCGCCATCACCGGCGAGTCCGCCCCGGTGATCCGCGAATCTGGCGGCGACCGCAGCGCCGTCACGGGTGGGACCACCGTCCTCTCGGACCGGATCGTCGTGCGGATCACCGCGAAACCCGGGGAGAGCTTCGTCGACCGGATGATCGCCCTCGTCGAGGGTTCCTCGCGCCAGCGCACGCCCAACGAGATCGCCCTGAACATCCTGCTCGCCAGTCTCACCCTGGTGTTCCTGCTCGCCGTGGTCACGTTGCAGCCCATGGCCATCTACTCCGGACGCCCGCAGTCCCTCATCGTGCTGGTGGCCCTGCTGGTCTGCCTCATCCCGACCACGATCGGGGCGCTGCTCTCCGCGATCGGGATCGCCGGGATGGACCGGTTGGTGCAGCGCAACGTCCTGGCCATGTCCGGGCGGGCCGTCGAGGCCGCCGGGGACGTCGGGACCCTGCTGCTCGACAAGACCGGCACCATCACCCTCGGGAACCGGCAGGCCCACGAACTCGTCGCCGCGCCGGGGATCGACATCGCCGAACTCGCCGACGCCGCCCAGTTGTCCAGCCTCGCCGACGCGACCCCCGAGGGCCGTTCCGTCGTCGTGCTGGTCAAGGAGCGCTACGGCCTGCGGGCCCGGGCGGACAGGGAACTCCCCGGGGCGACCTTCGTCCCGTTCACCGCCCAGACCCGCATGTCCGGGGTCGACCTCGTCACCGACGAGGGTGAACGCCAGGTCCGCAAGGGCGCCGCCGCGGCCGCGACCCGCTGGGTCCGCGAACTCGGCGGTGACGTCGCCCGCGAGGTCGACCAGGCCGTCGAGGACATCTCCACCGCGGGCGGGACCCCGCTCGTCGTCGCCGAGAACCGCGACGGCCGGGCCCGCGTCCTCGGGGTCATCCACCTCAAGGACGTCGTCAAGGAAGGCATGCGCGAACGGTTCGAGCAGTTGCGCGCCATGGGCATCCAGACCGTCATGGTCACCGGGGACAACGCCCGCACCGCCGAGGCCATCGCCCTGGAAGCCGGCGTCGACGACGTCCTGGCCGAGGCCACCCCGGAGGACAAGCTGGAACTCATCCGCCGGGAGCAGTCCGGTGGGCGGCTCGTCGCGATGATGGGCGACGGCACGAACGACGCACCGGCGCTGGCCCAGGCCGACGTCGGGGTGGCGATGAACACCGGCACCTCCGCCGCGAAGGAGGCCGGGAACATGGTCGACCTGGACTCGAACCCGACGAAGCTCATCGAGATCGTCGAGATCGGCAAGCAGCTGCTCATCACCCGCGGCGCGCTGACCACGTTCTCCATCGCCAACGACATCGCCAAGTACTTCGCCATCATCCCGGCGATGTTCGTCACGACGTTCCCGCAGCTCGACGCCCTGAACGTCATGCGGCTCTCGACCCCGCAGTCGGCGATCGTCTCCGCCGTCGTGTTCAACGCCCTCGTCATCGTCGCGCTCATCCCGCTGGCCCTGCGCGGGGTGCGGTACCGGCCCTCCAGCGCCGCGGCCCTGCTGCGGCGCAACCTGCTGGTCTACGGCCTCGGCGGGATCGTCGTCCCGTTCATCGGCATCAAGCTCCTCGACCTCGTCATCTCCACCATCCCCGGGATCGGCTGATCACCATGTCCACCACCACGCTGCGCCCCTCGGCCTCGATCTCGAACCTGCTGCGCCAGTCCCGCACCGGTCTGGTCCTCCTCGTGGGCGCCACCCTCCTGCTCGGTGTGATCTACCCGCTCGCCGTCTACGGCGTGGGGCGGTTCGTCCCCGGCCGCGCCGACGGCCAGGTCGTCAGCGTCGGCGGAACCCCGGTCGGCTCGGCGATCATCGGTCAGACCTTCGACGGTGACGAGTGGTTCGCCTCCCGTCCCTCCGCCGCCGGGGACGGGTACGACCCGCTGGCCTCCTCGGCCTCGAACCTCGGACCGGAGTCCACCGACCTGGCGAAGCTCGTCGAGGAACGCCGGGCGGCGGTCGCCGCCGCCGACGGGACCGCCCCGGCCGATGTCGCCTCCGACGCCCTCACCGCCTCCGGCAGCGGCCTGGACCCCGACATCTCCCCCGAGTACGCGCAGCAGCAGATCGCCCGCGTCGCCGCTGCCCGCGGCCTCACCGACCAGGCGGTCGCCACCCTGGTCGCCGAGCACACCCAGGGCCGGGGGCTGGGTTTCCTCGGTGAACCCCACGTCAACGTGCTCGAACTCAACCTCGCCCTGAAGCACCTGGCACAGGGCTGAGCCGTCCGGTGCTGAGGGAGCGGTACGCGAACGAGCGCCGCGGACGGTTGCGGGTGTTCCTCGGGGCGGCGCCCGGGGTCGGCAAGACGTTCGCGATGCTGGACGAGGCCCGTCGCCGCTGCGAACGCGGGGTGGACGTCGTGGTCGCGGTGGTCGAGACCCACGGCCGTCCGCAGACCGTCGCGGCCCTGGGTTCCCTCGAGGTGCTCCCCCGCCGCAGCGTCGAACACCGCGGTGTCGCCGTGCAGGAGATGGACCTCGACGCCGTCCTGGCCCGCCAGCCGGAAGTGGCCGTCGTCGACGAACTCGCCCACACCAACGCCCCCGGTTCCCGCCACGAGAAGCGCTGGCAGGACGTCCAGGAACTCCTGGCCGCCGGCATCGACGTCGTCTCCACGGTCAACATCCAGCACCTGGAGTCCCTCAACGACGTCGTCGAGTCCATCACCGGCGTGGTGCAGCGGGAAACCCTGCCCGACGAGGTGCTGCGCCGGGCCGAGCAGGTGCAGCTCGTCGACATGACCCCGGAGGCGCTGCAGCGCAGGCTCTCCCACGGCAACGTCTACGCCGAGGAGAAGGTCGACGCGGCGCTGTCGAACTACTTCCGCATCGGCAACCTGACGGCCCTGCGCGAACTCGCCCTGCTCTGGCTGGCCGACCGCGTCGACGAGGGGCTGGAGCGGTACCGCGCCCAGCAGGGCATCTCGACGAGCTGGCCGACCCGCGAGCGGGTCGTCGTCGCCCTCACCGGCGGCGCGGAGGGGGAGACGCTGGTCCGTCGCGCCGCCCGCATCGCCGGCCGCGGTGCCGGCGGGGAACTGCACGCCGTCCACGTCGCCAGCGGCGACGGTCTCGTCCGCACCTCCCCCGCCCGCCTCGCCGCCCAGCGGACGCTGGTCGAGAACCTCGGCGGGACCTACCACCAGGTGGTGGGGGACGACGTCGCCGAGTCCGTCCTCGGCTTCGCGAAGGGCCTCAACGCGGCGCAGATCGTCGTCGGCGCGAGCCGGCACGGGGGTCTGTCGTCGCTGTTCCGCTCCGGGGTCGGCGACGCCGTCGTCCGCGGGTCGGGTGCCATCGACGTCCTCGTCGTCACCCACGACCAGCAGGGCCAGGCGTTGCGGCTGCCCGCCCCCGCCCGCGCGGCCCTCTCCCGCAACCGCCGGCTGCTGGGGTGGGTGCTGGCCCTGGTCGGCCCGGTGCTGGTCACGCTGCTGCTGGTGGCCGTCCCGCAGCAGGAACTGGCCACCGACCTCATGGCCTTCCTCGTGGTCGTCGTGGTCTCCGCCCTCGCCGGCGGGGTCTGGCCGGCGCTGGCCTCGGCGTTCCTCGGGAGCCTGGCGGTGAACTGGTTCTTCACCCCGCCCGTGCACCAGTTGACCATCGCCCAGCCCGCGAACGCCGTCGCGCTGGCCGTCTTCCTGCTCGTGGCGGTCGCGGTCTCGAACACCGTCGACCGCGCCGCCCGCCGCACGGTCGAGGCCACCCGCAGTCGCGCCGAGACGGAGGCGTTGTCGGTGCTGACCCGTACCGCGCTCGTCGCCACCCACCCCCTCGACGAGGCGATGGAGCACACCCGCCGCACCTTCGCCGTCGACTCCGTCACCCTCCTCGAACGCGACGACGCCGCGGCGCCCTGGCGCATCACCACCACCGCCGGTGCGCCCGTCTGCACGACCCCGGCCGAGGGGGACGCCGAGGTCGTCGTCGAGGACACGTTCTCCCTGGCCCTGCGGGGACGGCTCCTCAGCGCCGACGACCGCCGCGTCCTGGAGGCCTTCGCCGCCCAGATCGCCGCCCTGCGCCAACGGCAGCGGTTGCGCGCCGAGGCCGCCCAGGTCCGCCGGCTGGAGGAGGGCGACGCCGTCCGCGGTGCGCTGCTGACCGCCGTCTCCCACGACCTGCGCACCCCGCTGGCGACCCTGAAGGCGTCCGTGGACAGTCTTCGGGCCGAAGACATCCAGCTCGGCGAGGCCGACCGCGCGGAGCTGCTCGCCGGGGTCGCCGACTCCGCCGACCGATTGCAGTCGCTCATCGACGACCTGCTCGACCTCACCCGCGTGCGGAGCGGGATCGTCGAACCGCACATGCTCGTGGTCTCCCTGCACGACGTCCTGGAACTCGTCGTCGCCGAGGTCGGTCCGGGGGTCGACCGTGTCACCGTCCCCGACGACCTGCCCCTCGTCTCCACCGATCCCGGCCTCCTGCAGCGGGTCGTCACGAACCTGGTGCAGAACGCGCTGCGCCACGGGAGGGCCGCGGGGGGCCGTCCGGGGAGCGGGGTCGAGATCCACGTCCAGGAGAGCGTCGAGAACTCCGACCGGAGGGTCAGACTGCTCGTGGTCGACCACGGACCCGGTCTGCGCGCGGCGGCGAAGGAACAGGCCTTCACCCCGTTCCAGCGTCTGGGTGACCGCTCCCACGCCGGGCTCGGTCTGGGCCTCGCCGTCGCCCGCGGGCTGGCCGAGGCCGTCGGTGGTCGCCTCATCGCCGAGGACACCCCCGGCGGCGGACTCACCATGGTGCTCGACCTCCCCCTCGCCGGCACCACCCACGAACTGGCCGACCCCTCGAGGGGCTCCGGCAGGCCGTCGGAAACACCCACGAAACCCGGGTAGGAGAGGGTGGGGCATGACGACGCGACGTGTGCACATCGGGTGCGAGTTCGTTCACTCTGCGCAATGGAGTGTCCCGGCCATCGCCCAGGTCACACCTCGACGTGACGAAGACGTCGCCATCAGTGACGAGCAGTGGGTGACCGAGCCCGGCATGGAGCGTCGGACGTACACCGACGTCTACGGCAACGAGTGCGTGCGCTTCACGCTGCCGGCCGGCCGTTCGGTCCTGCGCTACGACGCCGTGGCCGAGGTCGCGGACGCGCCCGAGGACGCCGACGAGGACGCACCCGAGATCGCCCCGACCGACCTGCCGGACGAGGTGCTGCTCTACACCCTGCCCAGTCGCTACGTCGTCCCGGACGTCCTGGCCGACGAGGCGTGGAACCTGTTCGCCGAGACCCCGCGCGGCTACCGACGGGTCCAGGCCATCTGCGACCACGTCAACAAGCACCTGCAGTTCCAGTACGGCAGCAGCACCGCCCTCTCCACGGCGGCCGACGTCAACGCCAGCGGCTACGGCGTCTGCCGCGACTTCACCCACCTGGCCATCACCTTCTGCCGGGCCCTGAACATCCCCGCCCGCTACGTCTTCGGCTACCTGCCCGAGATCGACATCGAGCCGACCGACGCCCCCAGCGACTTCGCCGCCTGGATGGAGGTCTGGCTGGGCGACCGCTGGTGGACGTTCGACCCCCGCAACAACACCCGGATGAAGGGCCGTGTTCTGATCGGGCGGGGCCGCGACGCGTCCGACGTGGCCATGTTGACGACGTTCGGGGCACCGTTGCTGGAGTCGATGGTCGTTCACGCCGAGGAGATCTCATGACGCTGACAGCCGGAGTGACCACCGGACCGGGCCTCCTCGACCACCGCGCCCTCGACCTCGAGGGCGCCGCACGGGTCACGTACCGCCTGGAGCAGACGTTCCGCTACGACTACACCGAGCCCGTCACGTCGGTGCGCCAGCGCCTCGTCATCGTCCCGCCGGCCCGCCACGGCGACGCGACGCTGGTCCACCACTCCCTCGACGTGCTGGGCGCGGTCTCGCGCAAGACCATCCGTCACCACGGCGGCAGCAGCGACAGCAGCAGCGTGGTGCGGGTCAGCGCCGACCGGGTCGAGGAGTTCATCGAGTTCCGGCTCACGGCCCACGTCGAGCGCGCCGGCGACCGCCGCCTGGCGGAACTGCCGTCGAAGGCGCTGCGCGAGGCCCGCTGGCGGCAGCTGACCCGCCTCACGACCCCCGATACCGCGCTGCGCGACTGGGCCGCGGAGCTCCACCGCGACGGCGAGCGCCCCGAGGACACGGCGCAGCGGATCTGTTCAGCCGTGCACGCGCGGATGACCTACGAGTTCGGGATCACCGGGACCTCGACGACCGCCGCGCAGGCCCTCGCGGGTGGCCGGGGTGTCTGCCAGGACTACGCGCACATCGCCCTGGCGCTGTGCCACGAGCTGGGTCTGCCCGCCCGCTACGTCTCGGGTCACCTGCTGGGTCAGGGCGGGACGCACGCCTGGTTCGAGGTGCTCGTCGACGCCGGGGACCGCGTCGTCGCGATCCCGTTCGACCCCTGCAACGACCGCCGCGCCGGTCGGGGGTACCTGACCATCGCGACCGGCCGCGACTACGCCGACGTCGCCCCCACCGCCGGGACCTACGAGGGGCCCCTGTCCGGGCAGTTGAGCTCCACCCGCCGGCTCGGGGTCGTCTCGCTCGCCTGATCCGTCGCGGCGGTCCCCGTCAGTGCGCCTTCTCGCGGTGCACCGTGACGGACAGGGCGAGCACGATCACCGCACCCACGACGAGCCCGATCACCGCGCTGGAGAACGTGTTCACCAACCAGCCGACGACACCGCCGAGGGCGCCGGTCGCGTCGTGCGCGGCCTCCTCGAGGTGGTGCACGAAGGAGTAGACGGGGTGCCAGCCGAGTTCGTCGGTCCCGACGAGCAGGATGTGCCCGCCGACCCACAGCATCGCGGCCGTGCCGACGACGGTGAGGAACGTCAGCAGCTTCGGCATCGCCGCGACCAGGCCGCGACCGAACCGGGCGGTACCGGCGCCGTCGCGACGCGCGAGGTTCAGGCCGACGTCGTCCATCTTCACGATCAGCCCGACCGCCCCGTAGACGAGCAGGGTGATGAGCACGCCAACGATGATCAGGATGACCAGGCGGGCGAAGAACGGCTGGTCGGCCACCTCGTTGAGCGAGATCACCATGATCTCCGCGGACAGGATGAGGTCGGTGCGGATGGCGCCGGCGACGACGGTCTTCTCGTCCTTGGGTCCCTCGTCCGCGCCGTGGCCGTGACCGCTGACCTTGGCCCAGACCTTCTCCGCGCCCTCGAAGCTGAGGTAGGCGCCCCCGAGCATGAGGATCGGGGTGAGCAGGAAGTCCGCGAACTGACTCAGCAGCAGGATCACCGGCAGGATGATCAGCAGCTTGTTGCGCAGCGACCCGATGGCGATCCGCTTGATGATCGGCAGTTCACGGTCGGGGGTGAGACCCCGGACGTACTGCGGAGTGACGGCCGCGTCGTCGACCACGACCCCGGCCGCCTTCGCGCCGGCCTTGGCGGCCGCGGCGCCGATGTCGTCCATCGAGGCGGCCGCCGCCCGGGCGATGAGCGCCACGTCGTCCAGCAGGGCCACGAGTCCACCGCTCACGCGCGGGATCCTTCCGTCGTCAACGCCCCGGACGTGCGTCCAGGACGCTCCCAGGTTGTCACGAGAGCCCGGGACGCCCCACCCGCAGGAGACCGGCGACGTCAGCGAGGGATGTGCAGGTCGTACTGCGCGACCTTCCGGTAGATCGTCGCGCGGCTCATCCCGAGTTCCTCGGCGGCCTGCTTCACGCTCATCCCGGGCGTGGTGAGGCAGCGCACGATCTCCTCGCGTTCGACGGTCTCCAGCCGGCTCAGCCGGTGCGAGGACCCGCTGAACACCTGGGCGGGGAGGTGCCGCACGTCGATCGTGTCCGCCTGCAGCGCGGCGCGCCTGACCACGGTGTGCAGCTGGTCGACGTTGCCCGGCCAGGAGCAGCTCTCCAGGGCCCGAGCCGCCGCGGGGGTGATCTCGAGGTCGCGGCCGCGGGTGTGCCGGACGACGTGCGCGGCGAGCGGGAGGACGTCGGAGGGTCGTTCGCGCAGCGGCGGGACGGCCACGACGGCGTCGACGAGCGCGGCGAGCGGAGCGGGGACCTCCGCGAGGTCCTCGGCGGTGAGGACGACGGGGAGGTCCGGTCGCAGCGTGCGGGCGGCGGCGATGAGGTCGCGCAGTTCCTCCGCCACCCGGGCCGGGAGGTGGTCGACCTCGCACACGACGACGGCGGTGTCGGCCTTGCCGAGTTCCGGTGACCACAGCGCCAGCCACCGTTCGAGGTCCTGCGGGGCGGGTGGGCTCGCCGACAGGATCCGGTCGCGCGGGCGGACCCGGCGCACCGCCTGGGCGAGCAGGGTCGAGCGACCGGCGCCGCGTTCCCCGACCGCCACGACGACCTGTCCCTCGCGCACGGAGCGCTCGCACTGCGCCAACGCCTCGCGCCAGGCCCGGGAGAGGTCCTCGACCGTCCCGCTGCCCGGCTCGAGGGTTCCGTGCTGCACGTGGAACACCTCCCCGCGCGGGGCGGGACGCGGGGTGCGGCCGCGCGCGCGGGCCAGCATGAGGGCCGACGTCGCGCCGGCCGCGGACTGCGCGAGGGCGAGCAGCAGCTTCCCGGGCTGCTCGGCCCAGGTGGTGATGTTGACGCTGCCCTCGAGCCGGCCGCTCAGCGGGTCGAGCACGGGGACGGCGGCGCAGGTGTAGCCGACGAGGCTGGCGCTGTAGTGCTGGTCGGCGCGGACGACGGTCGGCAACCGGTCGGCGAGCGCGAGTCCGAGCCCGCTGGTCCCGGCCTCGCGCTCGGAGAACGCGAACCCCGGGGCGAGGTGCACGGCGTCCAGGCTGCGCAGCAGCGAGGTGTCGCCCGAGAGCCGGTTGAGCACGAGGCCGTCGGCGTCGGTGAGCATGAGGCTGACGGGTTCGTCGACGAGCGTGCGGTGCAGCTCGGTCAGCACCTCGCGGCCGCACTCGTAGAACAGCGACTCCCGTTCCCACGTCCCGGAGAAGACCGGTTCGACGTCCCCGGTGCGCACGCCGTAGTCCTCGCTGCGACGCCAGGACGCGGCCAGCCGGTCGTCGACCCGGACCCCGCCGCGCACCGGGCGCGGGTCGGCGCGTCCAGTCTCCTGCCGTCGAGCCTCGTCGCTCACGCCCACCTCCCTCGTGGTGGCCCCACCGTACGACCTCGGCACCCGCCCGCACGAGGGTCGCCGTCTCAAAGTGAGACACCGCAACCACCGCAGCGACCCCCGCCGTCCCTACGGTCGTACCCACGCACCGCCCCGTCACCGGAGATGGAGAGCAGCATGTACACCAAGGACGGCGAGAAGTACTTCATCCTCGACGCGCACGTCGCGCTGTGGGACGCCCGCCCCGAGAACCAGCGCAACGTCCACGGCAAGCAGTTCATCGACTGCTTCTACGACTACCACCGCAACCTCAGCCCGGCCTCGGAGCTGTGGCCCTACGAGGAATACCTGTACCAGGGCGGTGACCGCCTGATGCACGACCTCTTCGACGTCGGCTACGTCGACCACGCGATCTTCCAGCCGGCCCGGCTCGGGGAGTTCTACCGGAAGGGTTTCGGTCAGACCGAGGAGGCGCTCGCGATCACCCGGGCCAACCCGGACAAACTGACCTACAACCACTACTTCGACCCGCGCGACGGTGAACGCGGCCTCGACCAGCTGCGCCAGGACGCGGAGGAGATGCACCTGAAGGGCGTCAAGCTCTACACCGCCGACTGGCACGGCGACTCCCGCGGGTACAAGCTCTCCGACCCCTGGACCTACCGCTACCTCGAGGTCTGCCGCGAGCTGGGGATCGAGAACATCCACGTCCACAAGGGGCCCACGATCCGCCCCCTGGACCGCGACGCCTTCGACGTCGCCGACGTCGACCACGCCGCGACGGACTTCACCGACCTGAACTTCATCGTCGAGCACTGCGGCCTGCCGCGCCTCGAGGACTTCTGCTGGATCGCGACCCAGGAACCCAACGTCTACGCGGGACTGGCGGTCGCGATCCCCTTCATGCACACCCGTCCGCGCTACTTCGCGCAGATCATCGGTGAGCTCCTCTACTGGCTCGACGAGAACCGGATCCTCTTCTCCAGCGACTACGCGCTGTGGACGCCGAAGTGGCTGGTCGAGACGTTCGTGGACTTCCAGATCCCCGAGGACATGTCGGAGTACGCGCCACTGACCACGGACCAGAAGAAGAAGATCCTCGGCCTGAACGCCGCCGCCCTGTACGACATCGACGTCCCGGTTGAACTGCAGGTCGCGAACCCGCCGGCGATGGCGGAGCCGCAGGCCGTGGCGGTGGCCTGATGACGCTCACCACCCTCGACCGGCGGCAGGAGGTCACCGACGCGTTGTCGGTCGTCCTGGACCCGGAACTCGACGAACCCATCACCGACCTGGGTTTCGTCCGCTCCGTCGACGTCGACGGGGCGGCGGTGAGCGTCCACCTGCGACTGCCCACGTCGTTCTGCTCGCCGAACTTCGCCTACCTCATGGCCTCGGACGCCAAGGACGCCCTCGAGGACCTGTTCTGGGTCGAGCGGGTCGTGGTGGAGCTCGACGACCACCACGACTCCGACCTCATCAACGCCGGTCTGGCCGCCGACGCGGGCTACCGCGGGACGTTCGGGCACGAGGCCGAGCAGGACCTGGAGGAACTGCGCCTCACGTTCCGCCGCAAGGCGCACACCGCGGCGGTGGAACGGGCCCTGACCCTGTTGTTGCGCGCCGACCCCGAACTGCGCGAGGAGGACCTCGGCGAGGTGACGCTCGCCGACCTCCGGGACGAGCGGACCACGCTGGCCCTGTTGCGTCGTCGCGTCGCCCTGGGGATCTCCTCGGAACCCGGCGCCAAGGTCCTCGTCGACGAGCACGGCGACTCCTACCCCCGCGCGGAGGTCCCGCTGCGACTGCGTCGGGCCCGCTCGACCCGCATCTCCATCGACGGCAACGCGCACTTCTGCCGGGGTCTGCTCGCCACCCGCTACCCGGGTTCGGCGGCCGACCAGGTTCCCCGGCCCGAGGGTTCCGAACCGGGCGACCACCCGCTGCTGCCCCTCACCGTCCGCCGGGAGGCGACGTCATGAGCACCATGAGAGCCGTTCGCGTCGTGGGGTACCACCAGCCGCTGCAGATGCAGGAGGTTCCAACCCCCGAGGTGACGAGCCCCTTCGACGTCGTGGTGAAGATCGGCGGGGCCGGTGTCTGCCGCACCGACCTGCACATCCTCGAAGGGCAGTGGGCGCAGAAGTCCGGGGTCACCCTGCCGTACACGATCGGGCACGAGAACGCGGGCTGGGTCAGCGCGGTCGGTTCCGCGGTGACCAACGTCGCCGAGGGCGACAAGGTGATCCTGCACCCGAACACCACCTGCGGACTGTGCCGCGCGTGCCGTTCGGGCGACGACGTCCACTGCGTCGCCAAGGGTTTCCCGGGCATCGACGTGGACGGCGGGTACGCGGAACACCTCAAGACCTCCGCCCGCAGCGTCGTGAAGATCGACGACTCCCTCGAACCCTCCGACGTCGCCGCCCTGGCCGACGCCGGCCTGACGGCTTACCACGCGTGCGCCAAAGCGGCCCAGCGGTTGCGGCCGGTGGACCGGTGCGTGGTCATCGGGGCCGGTGGCCTGGGCCACATCGGGATCCAGGTGCTGGCGGCGATGACCGCGGCCGAGATCATCGTCGTCGACCGCAACCCCGACGCGGTGGAGCTGGCGCGCTCGATCGGGGCGCACCACGCGGTCGTGGCCGACGGGACCCAGGTCGAGCAGGTCCTGGAACTCACCGACGGCCGCGGCGCGGAGGTCGTCGTCGACTTCGTCGGCGAGGGCGGCTCCACCGCAGCGGGGATCAGGATGCTGCGCGAGGCCGGCGACTACCACGTCGTCGGGTACGGCGAGAACATCGACGTCCCCACCATCGACATCATCTCCGCGGAGATCAACGTCATCGGCAACCTGGTCGGGTCGTACAACGACCTGACCGAACTCATGGCCCTGGCCGCGCGCGGTCTGGTGAAGCTGCACACCGTGAAGTACGCCCTCGACGACTTCCAGACCGCGGTCGACGACCTCGACGGGGGCCGGGTGAGGGGCCGGGCCATCCTCGTCCCCTGACCGCACGTCGACGCGGAGTGACGAGCGGGTGGTCTCACAGCGCCAGGCCACACGCTCGTCACACGGACGAAACCTGCGGGGTCCTCGAAGGCCCTAGCGTCTGCGACAAGAGTGCGGTCCCCTGGGCCCGCACGGTCCGAGGCGAGCAACTGGAGCCCTCCATGAGCGGCAGCGCAGCACGACTCCGAGCGATCGACGCGGTCATCGCCTTCGAAGCCCCCACCCCGAGCCTCATCGCGGCGGAGGCGCCGGGCGAGGTCTTCGGCCAGAACGTCTTCAGCAAGGCCGTCATGCAGAAGCGGCTGCCGAAGGCGGTCTTCAAGTCGGTCATGGCGACCATCGAGAAGCAGATGCCCCTCGACCCGGCGATCGCCGACGCCGTCGCCTCGGCGATGAAGGACTGGGCGCTGGAGAAGGGCGCGACGCACTACGCGCACGTCTTCTACCCGTTGACGCACTCCACCGCCGAGAAGCACGACAGCTTCTTCGAACCCGACGACGACGGCGGCTCGATCGCCGAGTTCGCCGGCAAGACGCTGGTCCAGGGTGAGCCGGACGCCTCGAGCTTCCCCAACGGCGGTCTGCGCTCGACGTTCGAGGCCCGCGGGTACACCGGGTGGGACGTCACCAGCCCCGCCTACGTGCTGGAGAACCCCAACGGGAACACGTTGTGCATCCCGACGGTGTTCGTCTCGATGACCGGTGAGGCGCTGGACCACAAGACCCCGCTGCTGCGCTCGCAGCAGGCGATGGCCACCCAGGCCGCGCGCGTGCTGCGGCTGTTCGGTCACGACGACCCGGGCACGATCGTCTCCTACGCCGGTCCGGAGCAGGAGTACTTCCTCATCGACCGGCACTTCTTCCTGTCCCGCCCCGACCTGCTGAACGCGGGGCGCACGCTGTTCGGCGCCAAGCCGCCGAAGGGCCAGGAGTTCGACGACCACTACTTCGGCGCCATCCCCGACCGCGTGCTGGCGTTCATGCTCCACGCCGAGCGCGAGCTCTTCAAGGTCGGGATCCCCGCCAAGACCCGGCACAACGAGGTCGCCCCCGGCCAGTTCGAGATCGCGCCGATGTTCGAACGGTCCAACCTCGCCGCCGACCACCAGCAGCTGCTCATGGTCACCATGAAGCGCGTCGCGCGCGAGCACGGCATGGAACTGCTCTTCCACGAGAAGCCGTTCGTCGGCGTCAACGGGTCCGGCAAGCACGTGAACTTCTCGTTCGGCTCCTCCACCGTCGGCAACCTGCTGCTGCCCGGTGACACGCCGCACGAGAACGCCCAGTTCCTGGTGTTCTGCGCCGCGATCATCCGCGCCGTCCACAAGTACGGCGGCCTGCTGCGCGCCTCGGTCGCCTCGGCGACCAACGACCACCGGCTCGGCGCCAACGAGGCCCCGCCGGCGATCATCTCGATCTTCCTGGGCGAGCAGCTCGCCGACGTCTTCGACCAGGTCGCCAAGGGCGGTGCGACCTCCTCCAAGGAGAAGGGCACCATGACGATCGGCGTCGACACCCTGCCCGTGCTGCCGACCGACCCGGGCGACCGCAACCGCACCAGCCCGTTCGCCTTCACCGGCAACCGCTTCGAGTTCCGCGCGCCGGGTTCGATGCAGTCGATCTCCTCGCCGGTCTACACCATCAACACGATCGTGACGGAGGCGCTGGACTTCATCGCGACCGACCTCGAGGAGCGGGTCGCGGCCGGCGAGGACTTCAACCACGCCGTGCAGAAGGTCCTCGAGCAGATCATCACCGACCACGGCGCGGTCGTGTTCAACGGTGACGGGTACTCCGACGACTGGCAGACCGAGGCCGAGGCGCGCGGTCTGAAGAACCTGCGCACGACGATGGACGCCCTGCCCGAACTGATCTCGGACGAGGCCGTGGAGCTGTTCAGCCGGTACGGCATCTTCTCCGAGCGCGAGATGCACTCGCGCTACGAGATCGCCGTCGAGCAGTACGAGCTCGCCATCGCCGTCGAGGCGAAGCTGACCGTGGAGGTCGCGGGGACGAGCATCCTGCCCGCCGCGATCCGCTACCAGACGCAGCTCGCCCAGAACGTCGCCGCGCTCACGGCGGCCGGGGTCGAGGCGGACACCTCGCTGCTGCAGGCGGTCACGACGCCCATCACCGCGCTGCGCGAGGCGCTGGTGACCCTGAGGACCGTTGCCTTCGAGGAGGCCGGGCACACGCCGGTCGAGGCCGCGATGCACGCCAAGGAGGTCCTGCTCCCGGCGATGGCCGCCGTCCGCGAGGCCGCCGACGAACTCGAGACCCTCGTCGCCGACGACCTCTGGCCGCTCGCGACCTACCAGGAGATGCTCTTCATCCGCTGACCGCGAGCGCTTGGCCAGAAACTGCTCCGGCCAGGCGCTCGTGCGCCCGTCTACGCTCGCACCGTGGAACTCCCCGCGGGCAGCGCCCTGGACACCCGAGAACTCGTGCTGGAGAACTCCGCCGTGGGTGGCGAACAGGTCGTCGACGGATCACCCACCACGGGTTCCCTCGACCTCGGGACGGTGGGAGGGGTGGAACTCGGGGTGTGGGAGATGACCACGGGCACGATGCGTGACGTCGAGACCGACGAGGTGTTCGTCGTCGTCGCCGGACGCGCCGAAGTCTCGATCGAGGGCCTCGCCGCGCCCCTCGTGCTCGCTCCCGGGACCGTCGGCCGACTGGCCGCCGGGAGCCGCACCACGTGGACGGTCAGCGAGACCCTCCGGAAGGTCTACCTCCTCGGCCGGTGACGAACGGACGGCCGCCGGGTCAGCGCGTCGACGTGGAAGTCCTCGAGGCGGGTGCGGTGCTGGTCTCGGTGGCGATGCCTGCGATCGCGATCCCCACCGGTCGACCTCTCGTGTCCGGCGGTCGAGTCCCCGCCTCGACCAGAGGGTCAGTCCAGCACGGTCAGACGTTCACCCGCTCGGCGCCCCCGGGGGAGGTTCAGCTGATCCCGTAGCGGGCGCGCCACGTCGGGTCGTTGGCTGCGCCCCAGCTGCCGTCGGGGTTGGACGTGTTCTCCCGCACCAGGTCCCGGGCCAGCCGGTCGATGACGTAGGCGAGGTCGATGCGGGTGAGGACGGTCTGCGGGAGGGCGGTCTCACCGTGGACCGCTCCCACCAGGGCGCCGGTGACCGTGGAGACCGCCACCGGGTGGGGTGCCGCGCCCGCCAGGGCGAGGGCGGCACGGGCACCCGTCACCTCGGGGTGACTGAGGAGGCAGTACACCGCCCCCCACAGCGTCGACGACGAACTCCCGTCGCCCGCAGCGGCCCGCAGGACGAGCGGGGACGCCGGGGTCTCCCGAGCTGCCCGGACGGCGTCGTCGACCACCGAGACGGCGGTGAAGTCGATGCCCAGCATGATCGCTGCGCTGATCCCCTCGCCGACCGCTTCCACGGCGTCGCCCGTCCGCAGCGCCGCTCCCGCGAGCAGGACGGCGAGCCCGGTCGGGGCGAAGGTCCGGGGCCCGTGGGTGAGGGCGGCGGAGTCGATCGCGGTGTCCACCGCCTGAGCGGGGTCGCGAGCGACCTGCGCCGCGAGCGGCAAGGCGCGGGCGATCGAGTGCCACCCGTCTGCCGTCGTCACGGGGTCGAGGCGGGTCCCTCCGGAACCGGTGGCCAGCCCGCGGACGGTGTCCCCCGGGTCACCGGTGGACTGGGCGAGGAGGGGGACCTCCTCGAGCCAGGCGACACCGGTGGTGCTCGAACGTCCGGGTGCGGACCAGACCCGCGCCCACCGACGGTAGGCGTCGAGCAGATCGGCCCGGGGGTCGGCCGAGCCGGTCACCGACCGCCGCAGCGAGGTGCGGATGCTCGCGGCGGCGGTGAAGCAGGCCAGCTGGGTGGCGACCCCGTGGCGCAGGACACCTCTTGTCGAGACTCCTGACCCGAGGGCCTCACCGACGGCGAGACCGTGCAGGAGCCCGCGGACGCGCCGTCCCACGACAGGGCTGTGCGCTGTCGGGGGCATCCCCGGGGCGGCGTGTCGTCCTTCTTCCACAACATGGAGTTCGGCCTCGCGGAGAGCCGCATCAAGCCCTGGACCCTCGAACCACCCGGTTGGCTGACCCGCTCTCACGGTCGCGCGGACAGGCGTCCCTCCACCGAGTCGTACTCACCGGCTCCGACCGCGGCACGGTTCCCGAGGTCGCGCAGCCCGCTGTCTGCGCCTCGGGCGGCCTGGGCCAGTGCGTCGAAGAAGGCTTGGGCCGCACGCTGGGCCCGGCCGAGGACCCAGTCGTCCGCGCCTGCGCCTGCCGCCTCCAACGATCCCGAGAGGGCGCCGACGTCGGCGGCGTCCGCGCGCAACGTCGCCGCCGACTGTTCGAGCTCCTCGGTCGCCACGCCGTACTGCATGTTTCCTCCTCCACCGGTGAGGTCGGACGCTACCGGCGAGCGGGCGGGGAGGCGTCGACTCGTCCACAGGCATCGATCAAGCGGACCGTCAGGGCCGCCGATGTCTCAGGGGCTCCCGCGTCTGCGGGACGAGGTATAGTTAAAGCCTCAAACACTTTGGAGGCGAGATGTCCCGCAACGGCCGACGGCTCGAGCTCGGGTTCCTGACGTTCGTCGCGGACGGTGGCTCCGGCGGTCCCGCAGGAGCGCTCCAGGACGGTCTGTCGCTCATCCGGTACGCGGAGGACCTCGGGTACGACTCGGCGTGGTCCGCGTCCGGCACCACGAGCCGTTCCTGTCCTCGCCGATGACGTTCTTCGCGGCGGCTTCGCAGGTGACGCGGCGGATCCACCTGGGCACCGGTGTCGTTCCGATGCGCTACGAAGATCCGCTGCGGCTGGCCGAGGACGCCTCGACGGTCGACCTCCTCAGCGGGGGCCGTCTCGAACTCGGGCTGAGCAACGGGATCCCGCCGCTCGCCGCTGCGCTCGACCCCATCCACGGCGCCTCGGAGCGAGGTTTCGCCGGGGAGGCCCAGCACCGCATCGACGTGCTGCGCCGTGCGATCGCCGGCGAGCCCATCGCCCAGGCGGCCGCCCAGTACATGGGCATCCCCACCGGCGGGGACATGCTCAGCACGCCGCACGCCACCGGGTTGTCGGAACGGCTCTGGTACGGCGCCGGCAGTGAGCGGACCGCCGTGCGCGCCGGCACCCAGGGGTTCGACCTGCAGGTCTCCACCCTGAACAGCGAAGAGACCGGTGAACCCTTCGACGTCGTGCAGGCGCGACAGATCCGCAGCTACCGCAAGGCTTTCGCCGACGCGGGCCATTCAGGCCGACGCTCCTCGCGGGTCTCGGCAGGACGCATCGTGCTGCCCTTCGTCGACCGTCAGGACGCCGAGGACCACCGGGCGTTCATCGAGGGGTACACCTCCGGGATGACCGGAGACGGGCTGCCCAAGGAGCCCTCACCCTTTCCGGTGCGGTTCAGCTCGATCCTCAGCGGCGACCCGGAGAACATCGTCGAGAGCCTGCTCGCCGACGAGGTCACGGAGGAGACGGACGGTCTCGTCATCGTGCTCCCCGCGGAAGGTTCCCTCGAGGTCCACCAGCGCGTGCTGCGCGCCGTCGCCGAGCACGTCGTACCCCACCTCGGGTGGACACCCGCAGTCTGAGGGTCCCTCCCCCCACCACGCCGTGGGGGCGACCCCACCAGACCCGGAAACACGTGTGGGGAGCAACCCCCACAAGGGCTGCTCCCCACACGATCCCACCACAAAGAGTGAGTGGCCGGCGGTGACCTACTCTCCCACCCAGTCTCCCGAGCAGTACCATCGGCGCTGGTGGGCTTAG
>NZ_CEEDMJ010000022.1:0-91042 GCF_979255925.1 Kineococcus sp. AC630 | reverse complement strand
ACCGGGTGGGGGTCGTCGGGCTCGGTGGGCTGGGTCACCTCGCGGTGAAGTTCGCCCGGGCGATGGGGGCGGAGGTCTCGGTGATCACGACCTCGCAGGCGAAGGTGGAGGACGCCCGTTCGCTCGGGGTCGAGGACGTCGTGGTCTCCCGCGACGCCGACGCGATGGCCGCCGTGGCCGGCCGGTTCGACGTCGTGCTGGACACCGCGTCGGCCAAGCACGACCTCTCGCCGTACCTGCGCAGCCTGCGCGCGGACGGCACGTTGTGCGTGCTCGGCATCCCCGACCGCTACGAGGCCGACCCGCTGGCCCTCATGCAGGGGTTCAAGCGGCTGACCGCCTCGGGCAGCGGCGGGCGCCCGCGGACCCGGGAGATGCTGGACTTCGCCGCCGCGCACGGGATCAGCGCGGACGTCGAGGTCGTGACCCCGGCGGAGATCACGACGGCCTTCGAACGGCTGGCCCGCGGTGACGTCCGGTGGCGGTTCGTCCTGGACACCGCGTCCCTGGCTCAGGCGTAGCGTCGTGGCCGTGACCACCCCGGACGCCGCCGGGCTCGGGATCCGCGAGGTCTCCGAGTCCACCGGACTCAGCGTCGACACCCTGCGCTGGTACGAGAAGGAGGGGCTGCTCCCGCACGTCGGGCGCAGCACCGACGGTCGCCGGGTCTACGGCCCCGGCGCCGTGCGCTTCGTGCAGCTCGTCCAGTCGTTGCGCCGCACGGGGATGCCCGTCGCGCAGGTGCGGACGTTCGTGCAGCTCGGACCGGGGACGCCCGGGAACAGCGCCGTGCGGCTGGAGGTGCTGCTCCGGCAGCAGGAACTCGTCGCGCAGCGGATGGCCGAACTGCGCCGCGACGAGGAGGTCCTGCGCCGCAAGGTCGAGGACTACCGCTACCTCATCGCGAACGGACTCGACTGCGAGGACGAGTCCTGAACCCCGCCTCCCCGGGGGAGGGGTTCAGCTGACCTGAGCGGTCTGGGCGGCTGTACCACCGTCGGTGCGCTCACGGTGGCCACGGGCCTTGGCCGCGTACATCGCCGCGTCCGCTCGGCGCAGCAGCTCGTCGAGGGTGGCCGGCTCGGTGCTGACGGCGGTGCCGATGCTGGCCGAGACGCGGACCACGGCCCCGTCGAGGTCGTACGGAGCCCGCAGCGCGGCGCCCGTGCGAGCGGCCACCTCCGCCACGACCGCAGCGTCCCCGGTGGCCAGCACCACGACGAACTCGTCACCGCCCAGGCGGGCCAGACCGTCGCCCGGACGCAGGAGCCCGGCCATGCGGTCCGCGGCCAGGCGCAGCAGCAGGTCACCGGCGGCGTGCCCGTACCGGTCGTTGACGGGTTTGAAGTGGTCCAGGTCGACGTAGATGACCGCGACCGTGCTCACGGCGTCCACCTCGGGAACGGCCGCGTCGCCCAGGTGCCGGGTGAAGTGCTCCTGCAGCCCGGTGCGGTTCAGCCGTCCGGTGAGGGCGTCGTGGGTCGCGGCGTGCAGCAGCGCGTCGTGGCGGGTGCGCCGCTCTACGTCCAGGGCAGCGCCCTGCGCCTCGCGCTGGGCGGTGATCAGGGCGGTGTTGCCGATCAGGGCCACGGACAGCACCAGGGTGATCACCGCAGCCACCAGGTCCAGGGAGCGGGGCAGGTGCGAGGGCAACCAGCCGACCTGCACCAGCACCTGCAGCGCCACGCTCGGCACCAGCGTCATCACCGTGCAGGGCCGCCAGGCCCGTGCGCCGCTCCACTGCAGGTGCACGCCGGCGACCAGGGCGGCGAAGACGGGGAAGAGGAAGGAGACCCCGGTCGTGGCGATGGTCGCGGCGAACAGGGCACCGGCGATCGTGAGGCGGAGCCAGAGGCGGTTGTCCAGGCGGCCTCCGCCGAGCCGACGTTGCACCGGGTCGGTGCGCACGAGCAGGACGGCCGGCCAGCCGATCACCTGCGTCCACCACGGCGAGTACACCGCCTCGTCGGGCAGCGCCCACCAGGCCAGCCCCGCCAGGGCGGCGCTGACCACCGCGGCGCCGGCCAGGCGCCACCCCGTGCCTCGCCTGCCGTCCGGCACACCGCCCCCACGAGTTCGAGTCGCACCGCTCCGCAGATCGTTGCGTTGTCAACTCATCGGTACCCGGGACAGCCGCCTCGATCCGGCGAACGAGTGAGCTCCCGGTCTCGACGACCTCGGTCAGGCGCCGGCCGCCGCGGTTCCGGGAGCCCGCCTCACCCGACCCGCACCCGTCCGGTCGAGGCGTTCCACCGCAGCCGTCCTCCCTCGAAGTCCGAGGCCCGTCCGCCGGGGACGCCGTACTCGTCGCTGGTGGGAAAGCCCAGGGCGGACGTCTCCCAGCCCATCGACGCCCAGGTCTGCCGGATCGCGCCCAGCACCACGTGCGGGCGGGCGCCGGCGCGCCGGTAGATCGAGCCGTTCTCGAAGTGCGTCACGCTGCCGCTGCCGCCGGCGAAGTCGGTGGTGTCCATCGTCGGGAATCCCAGCGGGGACCACTCCCAGCCGATCGACGCGAACTTCGTCCGGTGGGTCCCGCGCACGACGAACGCGCCGAGGCCCGGCCGGAAGAGGATCGACCCCTTCTCGTAGTGCCGGAACCGGCCGCCGCGCAGGGCGTCGCCCTCCTCGCTCGTCGGGGCGCCGAGCAGGCTCCGGCCGCCGACGTCACCGTACTTGCGGGCGATCGGCGAACCCGCGGCCTTCGAGCCGCCAGCCAGCAGCGCCGCGACCCGGCCGCGCACGTCGTCCATCCGGGTGTAGCCGACGTCGCCGGGGCACGCCGTGTACCCGACGTCGCGGTGGCCGTTGATCGTGCGCAGCGACACCGTCTCGCCCGCGGGGTAGCGGGCGGTCCCGCCGCCGGCGGAGGTGAGCCGGGTGGGGGCGTCGGCGTCCAGGTCGTGCAGCGCGAACTTCCAGGCGATGACCGCGGCGACCGACTGCAGGCACGCGTCGCTGGGGGCCTTCGAGGTGAAGTCGCCCATCATCGAGACGCCGAAGGTGTCGGCGTTGAACCCGCCGGCGTGCGCGCCGACGACGGGTCGGGTGGTGCCGCCCGCGCGACCCTCCCAGATCCCGCCGAAGCGGTCGACGACGAAGTTGTAGCCGAGGTCGTTCCAGCCCAACGTCTGCGTGTGGTACCGGTACATCCCGCGGATGACGCTCGGCACCTGCGACGCCGAGTAGTCACCGCCGTCGGCGGTGTGGTGCACCACGGCGGCCCTGATCGTCGCGCTGTACTCGACCTCGCCGCGGCGCAGCGACTCGTCGGCACCCCACTCGGCGCGCGAGCGGACGGCCGGTCCGGTGGAGGACGCGAGCGTCACGGCGGTCCGCGACGTGGCGGCGGGTCCGGGGTCGACGACCTCCAGGCGGGCGTGCCCCGCGTCCTCGGCCGGCAGCCGGACCTCCACGACCGCACCCGGGCCGAGCTCGCCCGTCCACACCGGGTCGCAGGCCACGACCTCCGGCTCCGCCGACCCCGGGTCGGGGGCGCTGTCGCCGAGGGCCAGGTCGATCCACGGGCCGACCACGCCGGCGCGCGTCACCCGCAGCGACACCGAGGTGGCACGGGTCCCGGCGGGGAAGCTGACGCCGAGCATGCTTCCGCCCTCGAGGCCGTCGAGGGGCACGCGCACGGTGCGCAGCCCGCCCGAGGTGAGGAGCGCGCGGGCCGGGCCCGCGACGTCGGAGAGGGCCAGCGACGTGACGCCTCCGGAGGGGAGGGCGGCCCGGGCAGGGGTGGGCACCGCGGGGACGGTGAGCACCGCGAGGGCGCCACCGACCCCGAGCAGCGTGGTGCGGCGCGACACGGGCAGGGGCAGGGGCATGGGGAAGGGCGCTCCGTCCGTCGAGGGTTCGTGACGGAACGTAGGTGATCAGTGGAGAGGTTGTAAATGGAGGGTCAGGAGTGACCGGTGTGACGACCGAGGACCGTGATCAGGTCGACACCTCGGGTTCGCGTCAGCGCGACGCCGCGCCGGTGTCCTCCAGGACGTACAGCTTCACACTGAACGCCCGCTTGTCCTCCGTTGACACCAGCCGGTAGCCGCGGTTCAGCAGGCGGACCGTCTCGCGGTCCTCCGCGGTCTTGGTGACCACCGGTCCGACCCCGCCGATGACCCAGATCCGCCCGACGCCGGCCATCGCCGACCACAGGTGCGGCGCCGCGACGGTCGTGCCGACGAGGGTGGCGGACCCGGCGGCGGGCTCGGCCAACGCGATGTCGTCCAGGCCCGCGAAGGCCTCGGGGTAGAGCTGGGTCAGCACGCGGTAGCGGTACTCCCCGTCGGGCACGAACAGCAGACCGTCGCCCGGCTGGGCGTTGGCCCGGACGTACTCGGCGGTGCCCCGCAGGTCCTCGGCGTGCCCGATGGTGGGGGAGCGGAAGACGAACTGCATGTGCAGCCCGGTCAGCGCCATCGCCGCGACGAGGGCGCCGGCCACGACCGCGGTGCGGCGGACGCGGACCGCGGCCGTCACCACGACGGCCAGGAACAGGCAGGTCCCCGGCGCGACGAAGACGAGGTAGCGCGTCGTCCACAACGGGTGGACCTGCGAGAGCGCCCACAGCAGCGGCCACGGCAGGACACCCCAGAGGAACCCGAGCAGCTGCAGCCGGCGGGCCCGCGCCCAGCGCAACCCCACCAGCGTGGCGAGGCCCGCCACGACCAGCGCGACGGTGGAGGAGCCGAGGGCGAAGTCGACGTGCGCGCCGAGCTCCGCCGTCGTCGGCTTCTGCAGGAACGCGACCTGACCGGACTGCCGGCTCTGGGCCAGCAGCAGCGGGACCGCGAGGACCACGCCCGTCCCGGCGGCCACGGCGGCCCGCCAGCGGACCCGGCGCGGCCCGGTCAGGGCCCATCCCGCGTGCGCGACGAGCACCAGCGCGGCGACGGTGTTGAACGCGACGAGGAGCGGGATCGTCACCGTGTACGCGATCCACCAGCCCGCACGCCGGGCCGCGCACGCCCGCAGCAGCAGGTACGTGCCCAGCGTCGCGACGAGGGTGGCGAGCGCGTAGGGCCGCGCCTCCTGCGCGTAGCGGCTGACGAACGGCATCGAGACGAACAGGGCGGCCGCGGCGACCCCCGTGATCCGGGCCGTGACCGGCCCGACCGCCCCGGCCGCCGCGCGACGCGCCACCCCGTAGAGCGCCGCCACGGTCAGCGAGGCCGCCACGACGGAGATCCACCGGGCCTGGACGACGTCGACGCCGGAGCCGAACAACGCGTGGGCCAGGAAGTAGAAGGGCGCGTGCACGAGGTCGACGTGCTGGACGAGCCTCCAGATCTGCTCCGGGGTGCGGGAGGCGACGGCGATCGTCACGGCCTCGTCGCGCCACGGGCTGGGCGTCCCCAGCCGCCAGGAGAAGACGACGGCTCCCGCGATGGCCGTGAGCAGGCCGATCAGGACGTCGACCCGGCCGCGGGGGGCGGTCTCGCGCAGGCCGGGCACAGCGGCGCGGCCGCGTGCCGCGGGGATCGCGCCGGTACCGGGGCGGGCGTGCGTGCTCGACAGATCGACCTCGCTCAGAAGGGCAGCTTGCGGAAGACCGGCGCGGGAACGTGGCGCAACGCCGACATGACCCAGCGCATCGGCTCGGGGGCCCACACGGTCTCCTTGCCGCTGCGCACCGCGTCCACGGTCACCTCCGCCACCTGCTCGGCCGACACGGACAACGGGGCCGCCTTGAGCCCCTCGGTCATCTTCGTGGTGACGAAGCCGGGGCGCACGACGACGACGCGCACGCCGCTCGGGCGCAGGGCCTCGCGCAGGCCGGTGAAGAAGGCGTCGAAGCCGGCCTTGGAGGAGCCGTAGACGAAGTTGGAGCGGCGGGCCCGCTCACCGGCGACGCTGGAGAGCGCGACCAGGACGCCGTGACCCTGCAGCTGCAGCTTGGCGGCCAGGTGCACACCCAGGTTGACCGGGGCCGTGTAGTTGACCGTCGCGACCTGCACGGCCGCCGAGGCGTCCTGCCAGGACACCTCGTTGTCGCCCAGGACCCCGAAGGCGAGCACGGTCACGTCGACGTCGCCGAAGGACCCGTCGAAGCTCTCGTCGACGACCTCGGCGTGCCCGTCGAGGTCGGTCGCCTCGAAGTCGACCGTGCGGACCTCGTGCCCACGCCGGTGCAGCCGGTCCACGGCGGCCTCGCGGCGGGCGCCCGGTCGGGCGGCCAGCGTCACCCGCAGCGGTCGTTCCGGGCTGAGGCGCTCGACGATGGCGAGGCCGATGTCGGAGGTGCCCCCGAGGAGGAGGACGGAGCGGGGGTTCCCGAGGGCGTCGATCACAGGGCTCGACCTTAGCAACGCCGCCTGGGTGCTCCCTGTCGAGGCGACGGGACCGCTCCCGATCGTTGCGCGACGGTGACCTCGGCCCCGCGGATACCCTCACCCGGGTGATCCCGTCGCACCACCGACCGCCCGACGTCGCGTGAGCGGAGTCCTCACCGGGTTCGTCGTGGTCGCCACGCTCGTCGCCGTCGGCTACGTCCTGGGGCGCACGGGCGTCCTCGGCCCCGCGGGACAGGGGGTGGTGTCCCGGTTGGTGTTCTTCGTGGGGTCTCCGGCCCTGCTCGTGCAGACCCTCGCCGACGCCGACGTGCACGTCCTGTTCTCGGGCCAGCTGCTGGTCACCTCCAGCGGGGTGGTCGTCAGCGTCGTCGTCTGGGTGCTGCTCGCCCGCTACCGCCTGAGGCTGTCGCGCGAGGACCTCGTCATCGGCAGCCTCGCGAGCTCCTTCGTCAACGCGGCCAACATCGGGCTGCCCGTCGCGGCCTACGTCCTGCAGGACCTGACGGCGGTGCTGCCCGCGATGCTGCTGCAGATGGTCGTGCTCTCACCGGTCGCCTTGGGGATCCTCGACGTGAGCCGGCACCAGGGCGACGGCTCCCGCGCGGCCCTGGCGAAGAAGCTGCTGACCCCGCTGGCCAACCCGGTCCTCATCGCCAGCGCGGTCGGGATCCTGCTCTCGGTCACCGGCTGGACGCTGCCGACGGCGCTGGCCCAGCCGCTGGACCTGCTGGCCGGGTTCGCGATCCCCGGGGCGCTGGTCGCGTTCGGTATCTCCCTGCACGGGCGCAGCCTCGCGGGCTGGCGCACCCCGCAGGTGCTGATCGCGAGCGCGCTGAAGGCGTTCCTGCAGCCCGCCGTCACCTACCTCGCGGCCCGGCTGCTCGGCCTCGACGACGCCGCCGTCTTCGCCGCCACCGTGGTCGCGGCCCTGCCCACCGCGCAGAACGTGTTCACCTACGCCGTGCGCTACGGCGTCGGGCGCGACCTGGCCCGCGACACCGTGCTGGTGACGACGGTCCTGGTCGCGCCTGTGCTGCTGCTGATCAGCGTGCTGCTGCCGCACTGACCAGCGGTTCGGTCAGGGGTTGGTCTTCCACGCCGCCCACGCGCTGCTGACGATGTCGTCGAGGTCCTTCGTCGTGGACCAGCCGAGGGTGGAGGTGATGCGGGAGACGTCGGCCACCAGCTGCGGCGGGTCTCCCGCGCGGCGCTCGCGGACGTCGGGTGCGACGTCGACGCCGGTGACCCGGCGGATGACCTCGAGGACCTCGAACACCGAGGACCCCGCCCCGGAGCCCACGTTGAAGGTGTCGAACGGGCGTTCCTCGGTGCCGAGGTGGTCCAGCGCGGCGAGGTGCGCCTGGGCCAGGTCGAGGACGTGGACGTAGTCGCGGATGCAGGAACCGTCCGGCGTCGGGTAGTCGCCCCCGAACACCGTCGGCACCTCGCCCGCGTCGAGAGCGGTGAAGACGATCGGGATGAGGTTCATGACGGCGGAGTCGCCGAGGTCGTCCCAGCCGGCGCCGGCGACGTTGAAGTAGCGCAGGTTCGCCGCGCGCAGCCCCCAGGCGACCCCGGCGGCGCGCGACATCCACTCGCCGACGAGTTTCGTCTGGCCGTAGGGGTTGATCGGCTCGGCCGGTCCGTCCTCGCGCACGACGGCGCTCTGCGGGGCGCCGTAGGTGGCCGCGGAGGAGGAGAAGACGAGTTTGCCCACCCCCGCGGTCTCCATGGCCTGCAGCAGGTTCGCCATGCCGCCGACGTTCTGCGACCAGTAGTGCGCGGGCCGGGCCACGGACTCCCCGACCTGCTTGCGGGCCGCGAAGTGGACGACGGCGTCGACGCCGTGCGTGGCGAACGCGTCCGCGAGCGCCGGGGCGGCGGCGTCGGTGGCGAGGTCGACCTCGACGACGGTCGCGTCGCCGACGCGGGACGCGCGGCCGTTGGAGAGGTCGTCGACCACGACGACCTGCTCACCACGCTGTTGCAACAGCCGCACCACGTGGGATCCGATGTAGCCGGCACCGCCCGTCACGAGAACGCTCATGTCAGCGACTGTAGCCAGGTGCGCGCGGGCCCCGGCAGCGCTGTCACCCCGTAGCCTCGGTGGTGTGCTGAGACTGACCAACACCGTTCAGCCCTACGCGTGGGGTTCGACGACGGCGATCCCCCGGTTCCTGGGGGTGGAGCCGGACGGCTCGCCGCAGGCGGAGGTGTGGATCGGCGCGCACCCCTCCGCACCCTCCGACGCGGAGGGGGTGGCCCTCGACGAGCGGATCGCGGCGTCCCCCGAGGAGTTCCTCGGCGCCGCCGCGGGTGGCGGGGCGACGCTGGGGTACCTGCTGAAGGTCCTCGCCGCGGGGGCACCGTTGTCGTTGCAGGCGCACCCCGATCGCGCGACGGCGGCCCGTCGCTACGCGGAGGAGGAGGCGGCGGGGGTCCCGCGCGACGCCCCGCACCGCCTCTACAAGGACACCGAGCACAAACCCGAACTGCTGTACGCGCTGGAACCCTTCGCGGCGATGGCGGGGTTCCGTTCCCCCGCGGCCGCCCGCGAGCTGCTGGCCGGGCTGGAACTGCCCGCGCTGCCCGGTGACGCGCAGGACCTGTTCGAGGCGCTGCTCGCGGCCTTGCAGGGTGCGGACGCGCTGCGGGAGGCGACGCGGTTGCTGCTGACCGCGGACGCCGCGGTCGTGGCGCCGCTCGTCGAGGCCGTGGCCGGGGCCTGCGCGGACTCCGAGGACCCCTCCGCCCGGTGCGTGGTGGAACTCGCCGGGCACTACCCGGGCGACGCGGGGGTCCTGGTGTCGGTGCTGCTCAACCAGGTGCGCCTGGTCGCCGGCGAGGCGCTGTACCTCCCGGCCGGCAACGTCCACGCCTACCTCGAGGGGACCGGGGTGGAACTCATGGCGAGTTCCGACAACGTCCTGCGCGGTGGCCTGACCCCCAAGCACGTCGACGTGCCCGAACTCCTCGCCGTCCTGGACTTCCGGGAGCTCCCGCCGCCGCTGCTGGCCCCGCGGGTGCTGTCGCAGGACGAGGTGGTGTTCGCGCCCGACGTCGACGACTTCGCCCTGACGGTGCTGACGGTGCGCTCCGAGACCCGGTGGGAGCGCCCGGTCCCGCGCGAGGTGCTGTGCCTGGAGGGGACGGTCGTGCTGAGTTCCTCGGCGGGGTCGGTGGAACTCATGCGGGGCCAGGCGGTGTTCGTGACCGCCGCCGAGCACCCGCTCACCGTCTCCGGTTCCGGCCGGATCGCCGCCGCCGGTCCGGGAGGTGCGGACCTGCCCTGACCGGCGGCGGGCGGGTCACTCGGGGGCGGGAGCGGGGGTGAGGTTGCTCAGCAGGGCCTGCACGTCCAGACCGGTCGTGCGCTTCACGATCTCGAGGGTCTCGGTGAGGTTCGTGCCGACCTGGCGGGAGAGTTGCGAGGCGCCGTCGGTGGAGATGACCGTGAGGTCCTTGATGGCCGCCATCGGTGCCGCGAGCTCGTGCGCGACGCGCGGCAGGACGTCGACGACCATCTGCGCCACAGCGGCTTCGCCGTAGCGTTCGAAGGCCTCGGCGCGCAGCTGCATGGTCTCGGCCTCCGCCTCACCGCGGGCGCGGATGGCGGCGGCCTCGGCCTCACCCTCGAGCTTCGTCGCCGTGGCCAGCGCGGTGCGCCGGTCGAGTTCGGCCTGCCCGGCGAGGCGGACCCGCTGGGCGTCGGCCTCGGCGGCGAGTTTGATCCGGTTGCTCTCCGCCGTGGCGGAGAGTTCGACACGGCGCGCGTCGGCCTCGGCGTTGGCGATGTCGGAGGCCTTCTTCGCCTCGGCCTCGAAGATCTCGGAGTTCCTGCGGGCCTGCGCCTGCTGCTCGGCGTCGTAGCGACGTGCGTCGGCGGGTTTGCGGACCTCGGTGTCGAGCTGGCGTTCGGTCAGCGCGGCCTGGCGTTCGGCGACGCGTTCCTGCTCGAGCAGGACCTCCTGGTCGCGGGCGGCCTTGGCCAGGACCCCGGCCGCGGCGGCCCGGGCCTGGGCGGTGTCCGTCTCGGCCTTGAACTCCGCCTGGCGCAGCGACAGGTCGCGCTGGGAACCGGAGATCTTCTCCTGCGCACGGGCTTCGGCCTGCTGGGACTCCTGCTGGGAGTTCGCCTCGGCGATCGCCGCGTTCTGCGTCGCGATGGCCGCCTCGGGCCGGCCGAGGTCACGCAGGTAGTTCACGTCGTCGGTGACGTCCTGGATCTGGAACGTGTCCAGCACGAGACCCTGGTTGGTGAGCGAGGTCTCGGCCTCCTCCGCGACGCGGGAGGCGAAGGCGGCGCGGTCACGGATGATCTCGTCGACGGTCAGGGTGCCGACGATGGAGCGCAGTGAACCGGCCAGCACCTCCTGGGTGAAGGACTCGATCTCGTCCTGCTGGTGCAGGAAACGTTGCGCCGCAGCGCGGACGGAGTCCTCGGTGCCACCGACCTTGATGATGGCGACGCCGTCGAGGTTCAGCCGGATGCCCTTGGCGGAGACGGCGCCGCGGATCTGCACCGAGATGCGGCGCGAGGCCAGCGAGAGCGAGTAGGCCTGCTGCACGAACGGCAGCACGAAGATGCCGCCGCCCATGACGACCTTCTGGCCGGAGAGGTCCGTCGAGACCTTCCCCGTCTCGGGGTTGGTGACGGGTTTGCCCTTCTGGCCGACGACGACGAACGCCTCGCTCGGCCCGGCGATGCGGTAGCGGCGGACGATGGCGACCGCGAGCAGCAGCACGACGACGACGGCGGCTGCGACCAGGATCACGGATGGGGTCAGGAACGTCACGGGAGGTCCTCTCGCGGCTGGGTGGGTGGTGGGGTCTCAGTCGAGCGGTTTCACCCGGACGGCGGTCGCGGAGACCTCGGCGACGACCTCGACGGCCGTGCCGCGGACGAGGGCGACGTCGCTGACCGCGGTGCGCTTCACCGTCGTGCCGTGCAGCTTCAGGTTCACCTCGCCGTAGGAACCGGGGGTGTTCGCGGGGGTCGTCACGTACCCGTGGGTCCCGACGATGCTGCGGTGGGTCTCGGGTTCCTCGCGACGCAACGTGCGCACGAGAACCCCCACCCCGACCATGGTGACGATCCCGGCGGCCGCACCGAAACCCGTCGCCTGCAGCGTGTTCCACCCGAACGACGTGGTGGCCAGGGTCGCGCCGAGCCCGAACAGGGCGACACCGCCGGTGAGGGACGTGAGGGACAGGAACCCGCCTGCGATGTCCAGGTCGAGGGCTTCGAAGAGACCGTCGAACACGAACGAGAGCACGCACAGTCCGAAGCCCACGACGGCGAGCACCACGAACACGGTCACCGGTGATCACCCCTGATCGACACCCTACCGGCCCGGCGGGACGCTACGGCCGGGCGAGGGTGACGGTGCTCAGTTCCGCCGCGGTCACGGTCTCGGGCAGGGTCCCCAGGTCGGGGGTCACCACGAGCGACCCGGTGCGGGCCCACGCGGCCAGCGGCCCGGCGACGACGTCGGCGGGGCCGACGTCGGTGAGCAGGCGCACCCCGAGCGGCCAGCCGTCACCGGCCTCCGCGGCGCGGGCCAGCAGGGTGGGGTGGGTCAGGGTGCTCCCGTCGGCGGTCTCCAGGGCCGGGTCCTCCGGGCCGGGTTCCAGCAGGGGGGAGTAGGTGTCGCCGTAGCCGGTGATCACCCGGGAGTAGTCCAGGACGCCGTCCGGGACGGGGGCGCCGAAGTTCGTGGCCAACGGGGCCAGCGAGACGGCGATGCGCTCGACGGAGGCGTTGCGTGCCACCGCCTGGACCAGGGTGTCCGCGTCGGCGGAGACGAGCACGTCGGCGGGCCGGCCGGCGCCGAGGCGGACGACGGCCCCCGTGGACCACGTGGCCAGCTGGAAGACCAGGGTGCGCCAGTGCGTCGGCAGGTCGATCGCCACGACGGAACCGGGGCCGACCTCGAACTCCTCCTCGAGCAGGTTCGCCGTCTTGGCGACCCACGTCGAGAGGACCCGCGCGGAGAGTTCGACGCGTTCACCGGTCTGCACGTAGTGCTCGCCGTAGAACGTCAGGCGCGGGGCCGTCGGGTCGTCGTCCATGAGCCGGCGCAGCAGCGCGGGGATCGACCGGGAGGAACCAGGGGGCACGCGGTCACCTTAGGCGTGCCGGGACGGGGCCTCCGCGACGGTAGGTTCTCGCGGCGTGAGCACCCCTGCGCCGACGACCGCCGACACCACCGCGGGGATCGTGCTGACCCGGGTACCGGTCGTCCTCGCCGCCGCCGTCGCGGCCGTCACCGCGTTCGCCGTCCCGCTGGTGCTGCTGGACCTGTGGACCCCGCCCGTCGCCGTGCCCGTCAGCGTCGTCGTCGCCGTCCTCGCGGGCCGGCTCGCGTGGGGGGTCCCCGTCGTCGCCGCGGGGTGGTGGTCGGCCGGCGGTTCGCTGGCGATCGCCCTCGGCGCCGGCGTCTGGGCCGCGCTGACGCACGCCTCGCACGTCGTGCTGCGCCGCGACGCGGGGTCCGTGGCGCTCTACGCCCACCAGCTCGCCACCCACCACGGCCTGCCCGTCGACCCCTCGCTGGCGGCGCTCGGGGGTGCGGCCGCGCTCGCCGACCCGAACTTCTCGCTCGCCTCCCCGGCCTTCTACGAGGTCGGGGACCACGTCGTCCCGCAGTTCCTGCTGGGGGCGCCGGCCCTGTACTCGCTGGGGGAGTGGGCGGCCGGCTGGACGGGTCTGCTCGTCGTCCCCGCCGTCCTCGGGGCCTTCGGCGTCCTGGCCGTCGCCGGGTTCACCGCCCGCCTCGCCGGGGCCCGCTGGGCACCCCTGGCCGCGGGGACCTTCGCGCTGGCCCAGCCCGTCCTGCACGCGAACCGCTCCACCTACTCCGAACCGCCCGCGCTGCTCGTCCTGGTCGCCGCCGCGTCGCTGCTCGTCGCGCTGGTCCCCGCGACCGGACGCACGGCGGCCCGCCTCGGCGGCGGGGCCGGGTTGCTGTTCGGGGCGTGCGGTTTCGTCCGCATCGACTTCCTGCGCGAGATCGCGGTGCTCGCCCCGGTGGTCGCGGTCCTGCTCGTGGTGCGCCACCCCGGGGCGCGGGCGCTGCTCGCGGGGACGGCGCTGACCTCGGTGCTCGCCGTGGCCGCCGCGCTGCTGACCTCGCGCCCCTACCTCGCCACCATCGCCGGGTCGCTGCTGCCGCTCGTCGCGGGTCTGGTCCTGCTCTCGCTCGCCTGCGCGGTGCTCGCCCGCCTCGCCCGCACCGGCCGGCTCGCGCAGCAGCGCTGGCTGACCAGCCCGAGACTGCCGAACGTCCTCGCCGGCCTCCTCGCGCTCGTCCTGCTGGTGCTGGCCAGCCGCCCGTTCTGGCTCGTCGTGCGCCAGGACCCGGAGGACTCCGGCAGCAAGCTCGTCGCGGCCCTCCAACTCGCGCAGGGACTCACGGTCGACGGCGGGCGCACCTACGCCGAGCACTCGGTCGACTGGATCGCCTGGTACCTCGGCTGGCCCGCCGTCGTGCTCGCCGGTGCGGCGGCCGTCGCGGCGCTGCCCCGGCTGGTGCGCGGGATCCAGGGCGTCAGCCCGCTGCCGTCGTGGACGGCGCCCTACGTCGTGGCCATGGGGTCGACGCTGCTCACCCTCTACCGCCCGGGGATCACCCCCGACCACCCGTGGGCCGACCGGCGCTTCGTCGTCGTCGTCCTGCCGGCGGTCGTGGTGCTCGCCGTGCTCGCGGCCCGCTGGGTGGTCGAGCGCTACGCCCACCAGCGCCTCACCGGGCTGCGGATCGCGATCGCCGTGGTCCTGCTCGTCGTCCCCGCGGCCCTCGCGACCACGCCGGTCGCCGGCCAGCGCACCGAGGCCGGCGAACCGCAGGCCGTCGCGCAGGCCTGCGCCTCCTTCGGGCCGAACGACGTGGCGCTCGCCGTGGACCCGCGCTCGCGCAACGAGTGGCCGCAGGTCCTGCGCGGGACCTGCGACGTGCCCAGCGCCTCGCTCGTCGTGCCCACCGCGTCCGGGCGGGCCGGGACGGCGGAGTACTGGACGACGCTGCGCGCGGCCGTGGACCGTGCGGCGCAACGCGTCCGGGCCGCCGGTGGGAACCCCGTCCTCGTCGCGGCCGGGGGCGACACCGATCCCGTCGAGGTCCTGCAGGAGCTCGGGGTGACCTCGCCGCGACTCGTGACCCACCGCCGCACGATCGAGGACGAACGGGTGCTGGAGGAACGTCCCGACGGCGCCCAGAGCATCGACGTCCGGCTGGTCACGGGCGACGCCCCCTGACCCCGACCTCTGAGGACGCGCCGGGCCTCAGGGGCGGCGGGCGCGGGAGCAGCGGGTGACGTACTCCAGGGCGAGGGTGCCGGTCTCCTCGAGGTGGGCCTGCGCCTGGGCGCGCACGTCCTCCAGCACGCGGTCGCGGTGCGTCTCGTCGAGGGCGATGACCCAGCTGCGGGACCGGGTGAGGTCCAGCAGCGACTCCACGGTCACCGGGTCCGACCAGCGCACGTCGTAGCGCTCGACCGGGCCGAAGGGGGCGGCGACGCGGGGCGCGAGGCTGCCGAGCTGCTCCTCGCCCGGGCCGGGCAGCAGCCGGTCCAGCTGCGCGATCCACTCGACACCCGCGTCGCGGACGTTCCAGAGCAGCCCGAGCCGCCCGCCCGGGCGCAGCACCCGGGCGACCTCGGGGGAGGCGGTGTCGGGGTCGACCCAGTGCCAGGCCTGGGCCATCAGGACGGCGTCGACGCTGGCGTCGGGCAGCGGGATCGCCTCACCGGTGCCGTCGAGCAGCTCGACGTCGGGCAGCACCCGCGCGAACTGCTCGCGCATCCCCGGGGTCGGTTCGACGGCGACGACCTCGAGGCCGCGGGCGACCAGCGAGCGGGTCAGCTTGCCCGTCCCGGCCCCCAGGTCGAGCACCCTGCGTGCACCGGGTGGCAACAGCCAGTCGAGGGCTTCGTCCGGGTAGCTCGGCCGGGACCGTTCGTAGGCCTCGGCCACCGCACCGAACGAGGTCGCCCGGTCGGTCGCCCGGTCGGTCGCGGGTCCGTGCTGCGTGCTGCGCCCGGTCATGGCGCCATCGTGCCGCGCGGCCCGTGGATCCCCGGCATCGGGTCCACCCGTAGGTAAGCTCTGCCCGCCATGCCTGTCGACGACACCCCTCCCGCCGCGGTGACCGCCCCCGCGCCCACCGCCACCATCGTGCTGCCCTGCTACAACGAGGAGGCGCACGTCCTGCTGGAGATCCAGCGGATCACGAAGGTGATGGACGACGACGGCATGCCGTACGAGCTGCTGGCGGTCGACGACTGCTCCACCGACGACACCCTGAAGGTCCTGCGCTCGGTCGAGGCCGACTACCCGAACCTGCGCGTCGTCGCCTTCCGCCGCAACGGCGGGTCCGGCACCGTGCGCCGGATCGGGACGCAGATGGCCCGCGGCGAGATCGTCGTCTGGACCGACGCGGACATGTCCTACGAGAACGAGCGCATCCCCGAACTCGTGCGGATCCTGCTCGAGGACGACTCCTACGACCAGGTCGTCGGGGCGCGCACGACGGAGGAGGGGTCGCACAAGGCGTTGCGCGTGCCCGCCAAGTTCGTCATCCGCAAGGTCGCCGAGGTGCTCGCCCGCGAACGGATCCCGGACCTGAACTCGGGTCTGCGCGCGTTCCGCCGCGAGGTGTCGCTGCCCTACCTGCGGCTGCTGCCGGCCGGGTTCTCCTGCGTCACGACGATCACGCTGTCGTTCCTGTGCAACCAGCACGACATCAAGTTCGTGCCGACGACCTACGCCAAGCGCGCCGGGACCTCGAAGTTCCACTTCACCAAGGACGCCTACCGCTACATCCTCCAGGTGCTGCGGATGATCATGTACTTCGAGCCCCTGCGGGTGCTCATGCCGCTGGCGCTGTTCCTCTTCGGCCTCGGGTTCGTCAAGGGGGTCACCGACATGTTCCGGCACCTCTTCTACTTCCCCGCGAACACCGTGCTGCTGCTGGTGTCCGGGTTGCTCATCGGGGCGGTCGCGCTGCTCGCCGACCTCGTCGTGCGTTCGAGGGACAGCGCGTGAGCGCCGCCGAGTCCCGCAAGGTCGTCGTCGTGGGGCCCGCGCACCCCGCCAAGGGCGGCACCGCCGTCCACACCACCGAACTCGCGCGCCACCTCGCCTCCGACCCCGGGGCCGAGGTCAAGCTCGTCTCCTGGGAGCGGCAGTACCCGGCGGCGCTCTACCCGGGTGAGCTGCGCGTGCCCGGCGGCCTGCCCGAGGTCCCCGAGTTCCACCCGACGATCCGGCCGCTGGCCTGGAACTCACCGGCGTCCTGGGTCCGCACCGGCCGGCGCATCGCCGACGCCGACGTCGTCGTCCTGACCCACGTCGTCCCGCTGCAGGTCCCGGCGCTGCTCGGTGTCCTCGCGGGGATGCGCACCGCCCGTTCGCAGGCGCGGACCGTCGTCGTCGCGCACAACGTCCTGCCGCACGAACCCCGCCCGGGGGACGCCCTGCTCGTCGGACGCCTCTTCGCCGCCGTCGACGGGGTCGTCGTGCACTCCGAGGAGCAGGCCGCCCTCGCCCACGCCCACGGCGCCCGCCGGGTCGTCGTCGCCGACCTGCCCCCGCACCTGCCCGGTGGCCCCAGGGTCGACGCGCCCGCCGGCTCGCGGGTCCCGCGCGACGGGGGAGTCCGTCTGCTGAGCCTCGGGGTCGTTCGCGACTACAAGGGTGTCGACCTGCTGCTCGAGGCCCTGCGCGAGGTCCACCAGCGCGGGGTCGACGCCCGCCTCACCATCGCCGGGGAACTCTGGGGTGACGCCGGTCGCCGCGTCCGCGAACTCGCGGCTGCGCCCGGGCTGCGCGGTCACGTGGAACTGCGCGAGGGCTACGTCCCCGCGGGGGAGCTCCCGGACCTGATGGCCGCCCACGACGCCGTCGTCCTGCCCTACCGCTCGGCGACGGCCTCGCAGAACGCCGTCCTCGCCTTCGCCCACGGCCTGCCCGTGCTCGCGACCCGCGTCGGGTCCTTCCCCGCGCAGGTCCGCGACGGCGTGGACGGGATCCTCGTCGAACCCGGCAGCGTCGACGCCCTCGTCGCCGGGGTGCTGAGCCTCGCGGGCGGCGGGCTGGAGCGCCTGCGCGACGGGGTCGAAGCCCCGGACCTCGACGAACCCTGGGACCGCTACCTCGGCGCCCTCGAGCAGGCCGCGGAGGGCGGGACGGCCGCCGCCCCGCCGGGTGGTCGGCTGCTGGCCGTCGCCAAGCGCGGTGCGGAGCACGCCCTCTGGACCCGGGTCGGGGTCCAGCGTCGCGTCGGCGAGCGCCTCGCCGCCCGTCGGCTCGGGGCCGCGCCCGCGGCCCGCCCGGTGCCGAGCGGGGTGCCGCGCACCGGTGTCCTGCACGACGCCGACGAGGTCGCCGACGCCGTCGCGCAGACGAAGCGGTTGCGTCTGCCCGCCCACCCCGACGCCCCCAAGAACTGGGACGCCCTCGGGGCGGTGGCCGCCGTCCTCACCCTGGCCGACGACGGGTCCCGCACCGCCCGCGTCCTCGACGCCGGCTCCGCCCGCTACTCGCCCGTCCTGCCCTGGCTGCGCCTCTACGGCCTCGGGGCCGAGTGCGGCGCGCTGGCCGGCATCAACCTCGAGTTCGGCGCGACCGTGCACCGCGACGGCGTCGAGTTCCGCCACGGCGACGTCACCGACACCGGCCTCGCCGACGCCTCGCTGGACGCCGTGACCTGCATGTCGGTCATCGAGCACGGGGTGCCCATCACCCCGTTCCTCGCCGAGACCGCGCGCATCCTGCGGCCCGGGGGTGTGCTGGCGCTCTCCACCGACTACGACCAGGACCCGCCGGACACCACCGGCATCGAGGCCTACGGCGCGCAGGTGAAGATCTTCGGCCCCGCCGACCTCCGCGCCCTGGTCGCGACGGCGAGGCAGCTCGGGCTGGAACTCGTCGGGGAGCTCACCGACGACGTCCTGGCCCACCCGGCGCGACCGGTGCACTGGACGCGGACCGGCCTGGACTACACGTTCGTGCTGCTGACCTTCGTCCGGCGCTGAGGTGCTGAACCGCCTGCTCGGGGTGCTGCGCTCGCCCGTCCTGCGGGTGGGTTTCCTCGCCCTCGCGCTGGTCCTCGCGGTCGGCTACGTCTGGCGCGACCGGTCCGCGATCGCCGACGCGTGGTCGCGCCTCGACGCGGGCTCGGTCGTGCTGGCCGGTGTCCTCTCCCTCGCGAACGTCGCGCTGTCCGGGGCGTCGTGGCGCGCCGTCCTCGGTGACCTCGGCTCCCGCCTGCCCTGGCGCGCCGCGGCCCGGGTGTTCTTCGTCGGCCAGCTCGGCCGCTACATCCCCGGGACCGTGTTCCAGTTCGTCGCCCAGGCCGAACTCGCCCGCGACCACGGGGTCCCGCGGCGCCGCACCGGGTCCGCCCTCGCGGTGGCCCTGCTGGTGTCCATGACCACGGCGTCGCTGCTCGTCGCCGGGGTCCTGCCGTTCGCGCTGCAGGGCAGGGACATCCGCGGCTGGGAGTGGACAGGCTGGTTGCACTGGCTCACCCCGCTGCTGCTGGTCCTGCTCGTGCCCCGGGTCATCAACCCCCTCCTGACGTTCCTGCTGCGGATCGCCCGCCAGGACCCCCTCGAGCACCCCGTCACCTGGCGCGGACTGCTGTCCTCGGCCGCGTGGGCGATGGCGTCCTGGGTCGCCGTCGGGTTGCAGGTGTTCGTGCTGTCCCAGGCCGTCGGGGTGGCCTGGCCGACGGGGTCGGCGCTGGCGCTCGCGATCGGTGGCTACGCGCTGGCCTGGATCGTGGGTTTCCTGGTCGTCCTGGCCCCGGCGGGTGCCGGGGCACGTGAACTCGTCCTCGGTGCGGTCGTCGCGCTGGCCACGGGGTCAGGGGCCGCGACGGTCGTCGTGCTGGGGTCCCGCGTGCTGCTGACGCTGGCCGACCTGCTGCTCGCGTTCGGGGCCCTCGCGGGGCACCGGTTCAGCGCCGCATCAGCCCCGCCTCGTAAGCGGTGATCGTCAGCTGGACCCGGTCGCGTGCCCCGAGCTTGTCCAACAGGTGGCTCACGTGGGTCTTGGTCGTCGAGAGGCTGATGAAGAACTACGCGGAGATCTCCGCGTTCGTCAGGCCGCGGGCCACCGCGCTCAACAGTTCCGCCTCGCGGGCGGTCAGCGACGCGACCCGCTCGACGTCCTCGCGCCGGGGAGCCCGCTCCCCGGCGTAGTGCTCGATGAGGCGGCGGGTGATCCGCGGGGACAGCAGCGCCTCGCCGGCCGCGATCACCCTCACCGCGGCGAGGAGGTCGCCCGCCAGCACGTCCTTGAGCAGGAAACCGCTCGCCCCCGCGCGGAGCGCGTCGTGCACGTACTGGTCCGTGTCGAAGGTGGTGAGGATGAGGACCTTCGACCTGGCCGTCGTCGGGTCGGCCGTGAGTTCGGCGGTGGCGCTGACCCCGTCGAGGCGCGGCATCCGGATGTCCATCAGCACCACGTCGGGCCGGGTCCGGCGCACGAGTTCCAGGGCCGCGACCCCGTCGGCGGCCTCACCGACCACCTCGAGGCCCGGGTCGGAGGCGAGCAGCGCGACGAACCCGTCCCGCACGAGGGACTGGTCCTCGGCGACCGCCACCCGGATCGGCGTCGTCTTCACCGGGCGGCCGACCAGGGGATCGTGGCCTGCACGCGGAACCCGCCGGAGGGCACGGACCCGGCCTCGAAGTGCCCACCGAGCAGGGCGGTCCGTTCGCGCATCCCCACCAGACCGTGACCGGCGCGGATCGGGGGGCCCGGGGTGCCCGCGAGGCCGCGACCGTCGTCGACGACCTCCACCCGCAGACCCGCACCGCCGTAGTCCAGCACCACCACGGCCCGGCGGGGACCGGCGTGCTTGAGGGTGTTCGTGAGTGCCTCCTGGATGATCCGGTAGGCGCAGAGGTCCGCCGTCGCGGGCAGGGCCCGTCGGGTTCCCGTCGTGTCGGTGCGGACGGGGAGGCCCGCCGACCGGTAGGTGTCGATGAGGGGTTCGAGGTCGGCCAGGCCCAGCGCCGGCTGGTAGGGCGCACCGGCGGAACCTGCGGTCGAGTCGTCGCGGAGCAGGCCGAGCATCTGCCGCAGTTCACCCATCGCCGAGCGGCTGACCTCCCCGATGGTCTGCAGCGCACGGCGACCGGCGAGCGGGTCGTTCGCGCTGAGGTGCTCGCCCACGGTGGCCTGCACCGAGATCACGCTGATGGAGTGGGCCAGGACGTCGTGCAGTTCGCGGGCGATCCGCAACCGTTCCTCGGCCTGGGCGAGCGTGGCGCGGTCCCGTTCGGACGCAGCCAGTGCCCGCACCGAACCGGCCTGCTGCTCGGCCGCAGCGACCAGGGCGAGCAGGGCCTGGCGACGGCTGCGGGCGAGGCGGCCGATGACCCAGGCCCCGGTGAAGATGAGCAGCGACTGGACGACCGCCCCCGGGCCCAGGTCCGGCGGGGTGGCGGCGGCGCTGGCCAGCAGCGCGACGGCGGTGAAGACCAGGCCGGCGACGGCCTGCCGCAGCGGGCGCCGGCTCCCGAGGGCGAACAGCATCCCGGTGACGAGGAAGGGGGCCAGGGCAGTCTCATCACCCCGCCAGGTCAGCGCCACGAAGGCGACCCCGGTGACGGCCAGGGCGACCACCGGTTGCCGCCAGGCCAGGACGACGGCGCCGGTCCCGGCGAGCGTCAGCACCCAGGTCGTCACGTCGGGCTGCCGGAACCCCGGTGCGGGGTCCGCCTGGGCCAGCAGGACGACGGCCCCGGCGAGGAGGACCACCGCCAGGAGGACCTCCCAGACCCCCGGGCGCCAGCGGCGGGGCCCACGGGGTCCGGAACGGATCATGGCGACGAACTAGGCCCAGCGGACCTCGTGACCCATCGGTCTGCAGGATGACCGGGCGCTCGGTCCGCAGTGCCTGCGGCCCGGTCCGCCGGGCCGATGGAACGCGGCGCCCCCCGCAGCAGGGTTGCGGGCATGAACTCCTCCCGGCTCTCCGAGCCAGCGCACCCGGTCCTCGTCGCCCCGCCGTCCCCCGCCCGGGAACGCGCGGTCGCCCTGCGTGAGGCGGTCACGTTCGCCGGTCTCGTCTTCGCCATCGTCGTCGCCACCGCACTGGCCCTGCCGCACGCGCCGGGGGTCACCACCCCGTTGCTGGCGATGCAGACCCCGGTGTTCGTGGTGGGGCTGATCGTGCTGCTCGGCACGCCGCGCGGTCGCCGCCGGGCCCTGCTCGCGAGCCTCGGCGTGCACCGTCCCGGTCTGCGCAGCTGGCCCGCGGCGTTCCTGCTGCCCGTCCTGACGGTCCTGCTCCTGCCCTACGCGGCCGCTCTGGCCCTCGGCTCGGCCGCGCTCGCACCGCTGGGTTCCGCGTCGTGGCTCGGCGTCGCGGCGTTGCTGGTGACCAACCTCGCCCTGATGACGGGGTTGGTGATGGGCGAGGAGATCGGGTGGCGCGGCTACCTGCTGCCGCGCGTCCAGACCCTGCTTCCCCGGCGCCGGGCCGCGCTGGTCGTCGGGTTCGTCCAGGGGCTCTTCCACCTGCCGCTCATCCTGCTGACCACCACCTACGACTCGATCGGCAGCCGCTGGGTGGTCGCCCCGGTCGTGGTGGTCACCCTGACCTTCGCGGGCGTCTTCTTCGCCTGGCTGCGCGACCGCTCCCGCAGCGTGTGGCCCGTCGCCCTCGCTCACGCCAGCGTGAACACCCTCCTCGACGGCGGCGGTCTGGTCGTCGTCCTCGCGCCCGTGACCCTGGCCTGCACCGCGGGGGAGAGCGGCCTCGCGACCCTGGCCGCCGTCGTCGGTCTCGCCGTCGTCCTGCTGGTGCGCGGTTCCACCTGGCGTCCCGACCGCGAACTCCGCTGACGCGGTCCACCCACTTACCCACCCACCTCCGGAGGAACCCGTGTCCGCCCTGCGTCGTCACCCCGTGATCGCGTTCTTCGTGCTCGCCTACCTGCTCTCCTGGTCGCTGCTCCCTCTCGGCGGGTTCCTGCCCGCCGGCCCGCTGCTGGCGGCCGTGGTCGTGATCGCGCTCACCCAGGGCCGGCCGGGGTTCCGCCGCCTCGGCAGCCGGTTGATCCGCTGGCGCGTCCGGTGGACGTGCTACGCCCTCGCCGTCGGCGTGCCGCTCGCGGTGCACGCCCTCACGATCGCCGCCAACGTCGGACTGGGCTCGGGTGCCCCCTCGCTGGGGCAGCTCAGCCCCGTGTCCGGGGTCCTGGTGGTCTTCGCGGTGCGGCTGGTGGACCCGCTCGACGGACCGCTGGGCGAGGAACCCGGCTGGCGGGGGTTCGCGCAGCCGGCGTTGCTGCAGGGCCGGACGCCGTTGCGGGCCACGGTGGTCATGGGTGTGCTGGTGGCGGGATGGCACCTGCCGCTGTGGTTGCTGCCCCAGTTCGGCGCCGGACCCGTGGACGTGGTCAGCGACTCGCTCGGAAGTTTCGCGGTCACCTTCTGGTACGCCTGGCTGCTCCAGCGGGCGAGCGGCAGCGTGCTGCTGACCCTCATCGCCCATGCCGTCGAGGGCAGCCTGCAGACCGAGCTGTACTGGTCGGACGGTCCGGCCGCGACGCGGACGACCGCGCTCTACGCCGCGGTCTGGTGCGCGGTCGCCGTCGTCCTGGTGGTCGCCGACCGGCAGGCGTGGTGGCCGCAGCGGGTCCCGGCCACGTCACGATCGCGGGACGGGAGCGTTTCCACCGTGTGAGCGGGACGGTGCAGCGGCACGGGGCCGCCCGTGGCTGAGAACCTGTCCGGAACGTCCGACCGGTCCCGGTGGCGCCACCGGGGAGGACCGTCGTCGGTGCCGCTGAAGTCGCCCAGGGCGGGACCCTACCGGGCGAGTCCCCGGCGGCCCTCGAGGTGGGTGCGGGCGGTGTCGTCGGTCGTGAGGGCCAGTGCCCGGTCGTAGGCCTCCCGGGCGGGGTGACCCGCTTCCGCGAGCAGGTGCGCGCGGGTGGCCCAGTACGGCTGGAACTGCTCGGCCCCGATCGCGTCGAGTTCCGCGAGACCGGCTCCGGGGCCGTGCAACCGGCCGGTGACCGCGGCGGCCGCGACACGGGAACCCAGTGACGGCGCGATCGCGTTGAGCGCCGCGTACAGGGTTCTCAGGGCCGGGTCGTCGGTGGTCCCGGTGCGGCGACGGTCGGCGTGCACGGCGGCGATCGCCGCCTCCAGCTGGAACCGGCCGAGCGCGCCGGCCGCCGACGCGCGTCGCAGCAGCCCCTCACCGAGTTCCAGGGTGTCCGGCGGACCGGTCAGGTGGGTGAACGCGGCCAGTCCCCAGGCCTCGGGGTCGTCGAGCCGCGCGTCGGCCAGGAGTTCCGCCAGCGTCAGCGACAGGTGGCGGGCCTCGTCGTGCCAGCCGAGTGCGGAACACCCGTAGAGCGCTTCGAGGACGACGGGGAGCCGGTCCGGCATCTCCGCCAGGGACGGTGTCCCGAACCGGATGCGGGTGTCGCGGATGCGGCGTTTCGCGCGGACGAGCCGTTGCGCCATCGTCGGTCCGGGAAGGGCGAACGCCGCCCCGATGGCCCCGGCCTCGAAACCCAGGACGCACGAGAGCACCAGCGGGGTGCGGACGTTCGCCGCGATCGCCGGGTGCGCGCAGACGAACAGCAGCTCCAGTCGTTCGTCGGGGAACTCCCCGCTCGCCGCGTCGTTCGCCGGGAGTTCCAGGGCGGTGTCGAGGGGTCGTGAGGTGCGGTGCGCCGCCGACCTCCACACGTCCCGCTGCCGGTTGCGTGCCACGGTCAGCAACCAGGCCGCCGGGTTGCGTGGAACTCCCTGCCCGGGCCAGGTCACGAGCGCCTGTTCCAGGGCCGCGGACAACGCGTCCTCGGCGAGCTGCAGATCACCCGAGGCCGCCGCGAGCAGGGCGACCAGCCGCCCGTACGACGACCGGGCCGCCTGCTCCGCCGCGCTCCGGGCGTGGGCCTCAGCCGTTCCCACGCCACGCCCCGTCGGCGTAGAACACCGCCCCGGGGCGGACCTCGACGACACCCCACTCGACGGAGGGGGCCTGCTTCGCGCACTCCAGCGCGGTGTCGAGGTCGGGGACGTCCACGACGAAGGTCCCGCCGAGTTGTTCCCTGGTGTCCACGTAGGGACCGTCCTGCACCCGGATCGCGCCGTCGACGGTGCGGACGGTGGTGCTGTTCTCCGACGGCCGCAGGACCTCGGCGGCGAGCAGGACCCCCGCGGCGTCGAGGGCCTGGGCGTAGGCCGCGAAGGCGCGCTGACCCTGTTCGACCGCCTCGGCGTCCAGGTCGTCCCGGGTCATCTCGGGGTAGTGCAGCAGCAGCGTGTAGCGCATCGCCTCGTCCCTCCGGTCCGGCGGCGTCCGGTGTGGTCGTCGCTCGCCAGTGTGACGATCGGGTCAGCCCTCGATCGACACCTCGTAGTGACGCATCTCCGCGACGTCCGGCAGGTAGGGCCGGATCGCCGCGAAGAACTCCCGGAACAACGGTCCCTGCCGGAAACCCTGCAGGTGCTCGCTCGCGGAGGTCCACCGGATCCGCAGGACGTAGCGGACCGTGCCCGCCGGGTCGGGGTCCTCGCCCGCGCCGGTGCCGGCGTCGGTGCGGCGGGCGAGTTCCCAGTCCAGGCACTCCGGTGCCCGGGTGAGGACGGCGCCGGCCCGGGCGTAGGCGGCCTCGAACTCGGCGGCCTGCTCCGCGGCGACCACGTAGCGGAGGTACTCGACGACGCTCACGCCGGGCCGGCCGCGCGGGCGCGTTCGACGTTCACGAGCGCGTCGCGCAGTTGCTCGATCCAGTCCTGCTGGTGCTGCCCGACGAGCCGGACGCACCAGGCCAGCGCCTCCGAGCGGGTGCGGGCGACCCCGGCGTCGACGAGGGTGTCGAGGACCTTGCGCTGGGGTTGGCGCAGCCTGGTCATGACCGGGGTGGCGAGGGTGGTGAAGAGTTCCTGCGTCTCGCCGCAGTCCGCGCCCCAGGCGACCTTGCGCCCGAACAGCGCCTCGGCCTCGTCGGCGATCTTCATGCGGGCACCCCGGGTGTCCTCACGGAACCGGGTGATCCGGCCGGCCTCCGCGCGGCGCTCGGCGGCCGCACCGCCCTCGGGGGTGTCGGGGCGGGGCAGCACGCCGGTGACCACGATCTCCTCGCGGTCGAGGGAGACCGTCGGGGCGGTCTCGAACCAGTCGTCGGGCAGGCGGCCGGAGAGCCAGGCCGTCACGTCAGCGTCATCGCTCATGCAGCGATTACACGATTACGCCGTTGCAGCGTCAAGCCCTCCGGGCCGGCTCAGTCGCTCTTCCGCTTGTAGCCGAAGAAGTTCCGCTTGATGATCATCGACGCGACCTCCTCGGGCACCATGGACTCCCAGCTGTCGTCCCCGGCCCCGATGCGCCGCAGCACGTCGCGACTCAGGATCGGCAGGTACTCCGGCTTGTAGTTGTCCAGGTGCACGAAGCTGCCGCGGCGGGCGAGGAAGTCGAAGAGCGGTTGGAGGTCGTCCGCGACCTGGAGGTCCTCCACGGTCCGCGTCTCGCCGGTCTCCTGGTCCTGCATCGGGTAGACGAAGAGCTTGAGGTCGTTCTTGAACAGGCGCCCGAAGCTCTCCAGGATCCCGCCCTGCATGTGGGCGTGGTTGCTCTCGTCGAAGAGGTTCACCAGGCTCGGGACGCCCATGACGATGCCGATGCGCTCGCTGGTGCGGCGCTGGAGGTACTCGGCGAGGCGGTTGTACTCGTAGTAGTCCGAGATGACCGTCGTCATGCCGCACGCCCCGAGGAGGTCGGCCCGGGCCAGGAAGTCCCGCCGGTCGACCTTGTCGCCGGCGGCCCGCAGGTTGCGCATCGTCAGTTCGGCGAGGGCGAGGACCGGGGCACCCTCGGCGTCCTGCTCCGCGAACTTCTGCTCCGCCGAGGCGAGCATGTCGATGTTGACGACCGTCGGGGGGCGGAAGCTGCCGCGCTCGACGAGGACCGCGTGCTTGCGCAGCACCTCCGAGGGCTGCAGCACCTCCCCGTCGGGACCGAACATCGCCACGCCGGACAGACCGAGCTGCACCAGCTGCAGCGCCATCACCCGGTTGTCCACGTGGCGGAACTCGATGCCGCGGAACTGGATCACGTCGATCTCGATGCGCCCGGTCGACAGCTTGTCCAGCAGGCTCGCCACCACCTGCTCGGGTTCGTGGCGCTCGAAGAACGCCGCGTGCAGCAGGTTGACGCCGACGATGCCCAGCGCCTCCTGCTGCAGCCCCGCGTCGTCGTCGAGCATCCGCACGTGCAGCACGATCTGGCTGGGCTCGTCGTTGGGGTGGGCCTGGAAGCGGACCCCCATCCACCCGTGGCACTCGTTGCCGCCCCGGTAGCTGCGGGCCACCACCGTGTCGGCGAAGGCGAAGAAGCAGGTGTCGTCACCGCGCGCCTCGGTGAGGCGTTCGACGTTGAGCGACAGCTCGTGCTGCAGCATCGCCTGCAACCGGCCCAGCGAGACGTAGCGGTCCGACTTGCCGTAGACGGCGTCGCTGACGGCCATGTCGTAGGCCGACATCGACTTCGCCACCGTCCCGGCCGCACCTCCGGCGCGGAAGAACCAGCGCGCGACCTCCTGCCCGGCACCGATCTCGGCGATCGTCCCGTACCAGCGCGGGTCCAGGTTGACCCGTAGAGCCTTCTGAAGCGTGTCGGCTGCGATCTCCATGCGGCGTTCCTCCGAATCGCGGCGTCGTCCGTGAACCCATCCTGCTGGTCCAGGTCACAGCGTGTCACCTCGTAGCCCGCCGGGGTGAGCAGACGGCGAAGTCGGCCGACGGTCGGGTCAGCGGACGGCGCGGCGACCCCGCGCTCCCACGATCAGCAGCACGATGACCGAACCGATGACCGCACCGATGATTCCGGCGGGCTGCAGGAAGCCGTCGGAGGCGTCCTTGTGGAAGATGAGGAAGCCGAGGAAACCGCCGACGAACGAGCCGACGATGCCCAGCAGGATCGTCATGCCGACCGACATCGACTGACGGCCGGGCACGAGCAGGCGGGCGAGGGCGCCGGCGATGAGGCCGACGACGATGACGGTGACGACGGTGCCGATGAGGCCCATGTGGATCTCCTGGTGGTGAGCGCGGCCGGGCCGCGCGGTGGTCGGGCCCGGGGTCGGGCCGTGTGCCCACTCGACCACCTGGCGGGAGGGGCTGGTACACCCCTAGGGGTGGTAGCTTCGCCGCATCGACACCCTGACGCGGACCCGCCCGATCACCGTCGCCCTCGTGGACGACTACGACGTCGTCCTCGTGGGACTGGCGCACCTCTTCGACTCCTACCGCGACCGCGTGGTGGTGGCGGAGATCGACGCGAACGCGGCCCTGCACGACGACGTCGACGTCGTGCTCTACGACTCCTTCGCCCAGCCGGAGTCGGACGCGACCGAGGTGGCGGCCCTGGTGCGCAACCCGCGCGTGCGCCGCGTCGTGGTCTACACCTGGAACTTCCAGCCCGAACTGGTGGAGACGGCCCGTTCCCTCGGCGTGCACGGCTACCTCTCGAAGACCCTGCCCGCCCGCGACCTCGTCGCGGCCATCGAGGCCGTGCACGCCGGTGAGCGGGTGTTCAGCACCCCACCGCGGCGCGCCGCCAGCGCGCTCGGGCTCGACTGGCCGGGCCGCACCGAGGGGATCACCGACCGGGAGTCCGAGATCCTCGCCCTCATCACCCAGGGCAAGAACAACGCCGACATCGCCAGGCTCACCTACCTGAGCCCGAACACCGTGAAGTCCTACATCCGCTCGATCTACCGGAAGATCGACGCGCAGAGCCGCACGCAGGCGGTGCTCTGGGGGGTCGCGCACGGCTTCGCACCCGACCACCGCCGCATCGACCACTGGCTGGGCGGACCCTAGGTCGCCACCCCGCGATCAGGGGGTGGCGTCGGGGCGTTCGGCGGCGACGCGCCGGAGTTCCTCCAGGACGGCAGCGGTGGGGGCGTCGGCGCCGCGCCCGGCCCGGGTGGCGGCGTAGATCGACCGGGCCGGGCTGGGACCGGTCAGGGGGATGACCCGCAACCCGCTGGGACGCAACGGGTGCGCCATCCGCGGGACGAGGGCGACCCCGGCCCCGGCGGCGACGAGGGCCGCGAGGGCGTCGTACTCCAGGGTGTGGTGACGCACGTCGGGGGCGAACCCCGCGGTGGCGCAGGCGGCGACGGTGATCTGCGTGCAGGCGTCGTCGCCGGCGGCCGCGATCCACTCCTCGTCGGCCAGTTCCCGCAGGGCGAGCGCGTCGCGCCCGGCCAGCGGGTGCTCGCCCGGCAGCAGGACGTCGAGGACGTCGGTGAGCAGGTCGACCCGGTCGTAGCGGGCGTCGTCGCGGCGCGGCCCGCCCGGGTGGTCGACCGCGACGACGACGTCGAGGTCCCCGGCGTCCAGACCCGCGACGGCGGCGACGGCGTCCCGTTCGCGCACCAGCAGCCGCAACCCCGGACGGTCGTGGCGCAGTCGCCGCATGGCCGGGCCGACCAGCGCCGCGATGGTGCTGGCGAGCGAGCCGATCCGGACCTCGCCGACCGTCCCCGCGTCGAAGGCGACCAGGTCGGCGCGGGCCTTCTCCAGCTGCGCGGACACGGCGTCGGCGTGGGTGAGGAGCACCCGGGCCTGACCGGTGAGCCGCACCCCGCGCCCCACGCGTTCCAGCAGCGGGACGTCGAGTTCGCGGGCCAGACCCGCGAGCTGCTGCGACACCGCCGACGGCGTGAGGTGCAGGGCGGCGGCCGTCGCGGCCACCGTCCCGCGGCGCTCGACCTCGCGCAGCAGACGCAGCCGGCGGAGATCGATCGTGAAGTTCTCGCTGTCGAGACTCATGAGGAAACTCTAGCTGGACTGAATGGTCGCGCGGGAGCACGATCGACGGGTGACCCGCCGTGCCGCCCTGATCTTCGCCGCCCTCGGGTTCGCCTGGGGGATCCCGTACCTGCTGATCAAGGTGGTCGGCGAGGAGCTCCCGCCCTCGACGATGGTGCTGGCGCGCACCGCCCTCGCCGCCCTCGTCCTCGCCCCGATCGCGCTGTCCCGCAGGGACGTCCGCGCCGGTCTGCCGACCCTGCTGCGACGCTGGCCGGCGCTCGCGGCCTACACGGGGTTCGAGATCGTCGGCCCGTGGCTGTTCCTGGCCCGGGCCGAGCACGACCTCCCCAGCTCGACCACCGCGGTGCTCGTCTCGGTCGTCCCGGTGGTGGGCGTCCTCGTCGCCTTCGCCGGCGGGCGGGCCGAGCGGCTCGGGCTCACCGGCTGGGCGGGACTCGGCCTGGGGACCCTCGGGGTCGCGACGCTCGTGGGGTTCGACCTGGTGCCGGGGCAGTTCGGGGCCGTCGCGGAGATGCTCGTCGTCGTGGTGGGTTACGCCGTCGGGCCGGCCGTGCTGGCCCGCCACCTCTCCGACCTGCCGGGGACCTCCGTCGTGCTCGCCAGCCTGGTGCTCGCGGCGCTGACCTACGTGCCCGTCGTCCTCCTGGGCCCCGGTCTGCCGGCGGAGCTCCCCTCGGGGCAGGTCGTCGCGGCGCTCGTCACGCTGGCCGTGGTCTGCACCGCCGGAGCCTTCGTGCTGCTGTTCGCCCTCATCGGGGAGCTCGGCCCGGTCCGGGCCACGGCCATCGTCTACGTGAACCCCGTCGTCGGCGTGATCGCCGGTGCGGTGGTGCTGGGGGAGCGGATCACGGTGACCACGGTGCTCGGGTTCGTCCTCGTCCTGGCCGGGTCCTTCCTGGCCACCCGCAGGCCGGGGAAACGGGCCGATCAGTCCGCCCCGGCGCTTACCGTGAGGACGTGACGGAAGGCGTGACACCGGACGGAGAACTGCGCTGGCGGCCCGGCCGCCCCGTCGCCGTCGCGCAGAGCCTGGGGACGCTGCGACGCGGAGCCGGCGACCCGACCTTCCGGCGCGATCCCGACGGCACCGTCTGGCGCGCCACCCGGACCCCGCAGGGTCCCGTCCTGCTCCGGGTCCGCGCCCGTCCCGCCGACGCCGAGGTCCACGCGCAGGCGTGGGGCCCGGGGACCGGGTGGGCGCTCGAGGGGGTCCCGCACCTGCTGGGCGACGCCGACGACGACCACACCGACTTCGTCCCGCGCCCCGAGCACCCCACCCTCGTCCAGGCGTGGAGGGAGAACCCGCACTTCCGGGTCATCCGCACCCGCGCCGTCTTCGAAGCGCTCTCCGCCTCCGCGCTGGAGCAGGTCGTCACCAGCGTCGAGGCCTTCGCGGCGTGGCGCCGCCTCGTCCACCGCTTCGGGGAACCCGCCCCCGGTCCGGCCGGGCTGACGCTGCCCCCGACCCCGGAGCAGTGGTCGCGGATCCCGTCCTGGGAGTGGTTGCAGGCGGGGGTGGAACTGCGGCGCCGGAAGGTCACGATCCTCGCCGCACCGCGCGCGGCCGGCCTGGAACGCACCCTGGAGATGTCGCCCGAGGCCGCCGACTCCGCCCTGCGGTCGCTGCCGGGCATCGGGGTCTGGACGTCCGCGGAGATCCGGCAACGGGCCCACGGCCACGCCGACGCGTTCAGCTTCGGCGACTACCACGTGGCCAAGAACGTCTCCTGGGCCCTGACGGGGGAGGTCCTCGACGACGCCGGCTGCGCCGAGGTCATCGAGTGCTACCGGGGGCACCGGTTCCGGGTCCAGCGGCTGCTGGAACTCGCCGGGCACCGGCGCCCACGTCGAGCGCCGCGGATGACGTTGCCGACGCACACCCCGAACCGGGCGGTCTCAGCGCGCTACCGCGCGCACGGGTGATCCGTCGCCACCGCTCAGCGCCCACCCGAACGCGAAGAACTCCACCCGCGGGGGGAGTCCGCCGAGGCCGCGGAGGTTCTCGACGAGGACCCCCGGATCGGCCCGGGTCCCCAGCAGGACCCGGTGCGCCGCCAGGGAGTCCGGGGCGTCGACGCTCGCGGTGTCGATCCCGACGGTCCGCGTCCCGCCGGCGCGCAGGAACCCCGCCGCGGCGGGGGTGAGGAACGGGTGGTCGAACTCCCGCCCGGTCCCGGCGAACTCGTCCCAGCCGGTGTGCAGCAGCACGATCCGCTCACCCTCGGCGTCCCGCACCTGATCGACGTCGACGACGGAGCGGCCCGAGACGTCGAGGACCCGGGCGGGCCCGGCGAACAGCCCCAACGGGAGTTCGTCGAGGGTCGCGCCGTCCGGGTGGACGTGGGCGGGGGCGTCGACGTGGGTTCCGGTGTGGGTGCCCAGACCCAGCCGGGTCACCGCGAAACCGTCGGCCGCGATGGTCGTGGCGGGTTCCGCGCTGAACTCCGGATCGCCCGGGAACACCGGGGTCCCGACCGCGACGGGGCGGCTGAGGTCCACCCACATCAGCGAGGGAGTTCCACGACCCGCACCAGCACGGAGCCCTCCTCGCGGTCGAGGAGACCGACCAGGAACTCCGTCCACAAGGCGGCGAGCGTGCGCTGGGTGAGGGCGCCGAGGGCGAAGTCGTCCTCGGCCTCCAGGCGCAGCGCCGGACCCGAACCGTCGTCCTCCACGGCGATCACCGCGCCGGCCACGGGCCCCGCGGCGCAGGCCACCTCGGCGGCGCGTTCGAGGCGTTCGAGGAGGGTTCCCGCCTCCACCGGCGGTGGCTCCACCGAGCCCGCGCCCAGCGCCGCCCGCACGGCCTCGACGTGCCCGAGGCGGAACCAGTCCCCGGCCGCGGCGCGCACCAGCGAGCGGGCCCCGGGGACCTCGACGTCGGCGGGCAGGACGAGGTCGGCCAGGCCCCGGATCAGGGCGGCGGGAACGCCGGAGGTCTTGCCCTTCACCAGGTCGGCCGCGGCGGCGATCTCGTCGACGACCGCCCGGGCGGTCACGCTCAGCTCCCGGCCCGAGGTGTCGGTCTGCCCGCGGAGGTCGTCGAGGGCGGCGAGCCCGGCGCTGCCCAGCGCGAAGTCGGTCTGCCCCGCCCGCCACGGGCGGCCGGCGGTGTCGGTGACGACCACGCCGACGTTCGCGCCGGTGATCTCCCGGAAGCGGACGCGCAGCTCCCGGGCGCAGGCGTCGGCGTCGGCGGGCAGCAGCAGCACCACGTCGCCGACCACGTTGGAGGCGTCGACCCCGGCGGCGGCCATCACCGGGCCGGCGGCGGACTCCACGATGCGGGCCACGCCGTGCGGGGTGCGTCGGGCCGCGACCAGGCGCCGGGACTCCCGCAGGACGACCTCGTCCCGCTCGCTCGCGGGGGCGGTCAGCCCGGCGGCCTTGGACACGACCTTGCTGGACACGGCGAGGACGTCGCCGTCGCTGAGGGAGGTGCGCTGGGCGTACAGGGCGTCCACGAGGAGACCCGCGACGTCGTCGCCGGCCACGACCTCCGCGATCCCGGGGACCCCGACGAGCTGCAGGCTGGTGGGGGGCGTTCCGCTCACGCGGCGGGGTCCTTCCGGTCGAGTTCGAGCGCGAGGTCGAGGGCGGCCCCGGCGAGGTCTGCGGTCGCCGCGGGCGAGCTCATGAGCAGCGGGCGGCGGCGGACCTCCAGCCCGGAGCGGACCGGGGGCTCGTCCTCCTCGGCGACGAGCCAGCCGTCGAGGAAGTCGGCGTAGAGGCCGGCGACGGCGGCGGCGGTGGTGGGAACGCCGATGGCGGCCAGGCAGGCGTCGGCCATCCCGCGCACGGGGGCGCCGGCGATGACGGGCGAGACCCCGACGACGGGCGCCGACGTCCGCACCAGGGCCTCGCGGATCCCGGGGACCTGCAGGATCGTCCCGATCGAGACGACGGGGTTGCTGGGCGGCAGGACGACGACGTCGGCCTCGCGCAGCGCCTCGAGCACGCCGGGGGCCGGGCGGGCGGTGGCGGCCCCCACGGGTTCGATGCGCAGGGCCGGGACGGCGGCGTGCAGGCGGACCCACCACTCCTGGAAGTGCACGCGTCGCGTCGACCCGTCGGCCTCGGCGAGGTCGACGTGGGTCTCGACGCGGTCGTCGGTCATGGGCAGCAGCCGGACCCCGGGCCGCCAGCGTTCACAGAGGCGGGCGGTCGCCTCCGAGAGCGTCGCGCCCTCGCCCAGCAGGCGCGTGCGGACGAGGTGGGTGGCGATGTCCTTGTCGCCGAGGGTGAACCAGGACGGTGGCGCCCCGTAGGCGGCGAGCTCGTCGGCGACCCCGGACGTCTCGCTCGAGCGACCCCAGCCGCGGTCCTCGTCGATGCCCCCGCCGAGGGTGTACATCACGGAGTCCAGGTCGGGGGAGATCCGCAGCCCGTGCAGGGTGATGTCGTCGGCGGTGTTGCTGATGACCGTGACCTGCGCCTCGCGCCGGGCGGGATCCCCCGAGGAGCGCAGGTGGGCCAGCAGTCCGCGCAGGAACCGGGCACCGCCGACGCCGCCGGCGAGAGCGGTGATCTGCAGGGCCCTGCTCGGTCGGTTCGCGTCGCTCACGGGCGCCATCATCCCCCGTCACCGCACCCGTCACCCGGACGGATCACGGGGAATCGTGGTGTTCGTGTGATGGATGTGGCAGAACCGTTGCAGGGAGACGGGTGAGATACCACGCTGGGCTTGACTCTGAGGGACGACACGCGTGTAATTCCACCAGTGGTGGTCGTAGTGTGACTGGCACAGCACACCGCGTGATCAGGGCGCACGGAGTGACAGACCGAGGCTGTGGGGGCCACCGAATGACTGACGACGACTTCCGGTTCATCGACGACTCCTTCCGTTCGCCGGTCGCCAGCACTGGCGATCCGGTCGGCACGGTGGACACCGTCGTCCCCCTCGACCGCGCCGCGGCCCCGCCGCAGGCCCTGGTCGTGCTGGCCCCGCTCGCGCACGAGGACGCCGACATCGAGGCTGACGACGCTGGCGACGCGGCTGACGACGAGGCCGACGCGGAAGGTCCCCTCGACGCGGACGGCCGCCCGGAGCTCTCGCTGGTGGACCTGACCGGTGGCCTCACCGGCCTCTCGGGTCTGACCCCGGAGGACCCGGGCTGGCAGGAGCTCGCGCTGTGCGCCCAGACCGACCCCGAGGCGTTCTTCCCTGAGAAGGGCGGCTCGACCCGCGAGGCCAAGCGCGTCTGCCAGTCCTGCGAGGTCCGCCAGGAGTGCCTGGAGTACGCGCTGGGCAACGACGAGCGGTTCGGCATCTGGGGCGGTCTCTCCGAACGCGAACGTCGCCGCCTCAAGCGCCGCATCAGCTGAAGGTTCGGCCCCGACCTGCCGAGACCCACGGGTGAGGGGGCCGTCTGCCTCCCGCCGAACTCGGGGAGGTACCGATGAGCCAGTCCATCTGGGAACGTCGCCAGGCCGTCGCCTCGCGGCTCGGGGAGCACGCGCAGCACGACCAGGACGTGCTCGCCGAGGTGGTGACCACCTTCGCGGCCGCGTCGCTGCGCCTCGAGGACGTGGACCCGAGGGGCTGCCTGCGGGCCTCCGTCGCCGCCGTCGCCCAGGTCGCCTCGGGGCGGCCCGGGTTCAACCTGGTGCTCGGTGCCGTCGACTACGGGATCCGCGTCCAGAGCGACGAGCAGGGACACGTCCTGCTGAGCGTCGTCGCCCTGACCGTGGGGGACCCCGCACCGCCGGCGGTCGCCTCGGAGCTCGCGTCGCTGCTCTGGAAGCGCTGAGGCTCCACCGGACCTCCCGGGTTCGACGATCGTTTCGGTACCACGCGTCACACTTTCAGCCGCTCACGGCCGCTTCCCCGCAGGACGACACCTCTTCCAGGACCGGACCGTTCCGGTCGCACGTCACCGATGACTGCTCGTGGACCCACCGGCCCGCCCGGCACCCACGTTGGAAGAGGAGAACGCATGACCTTCTTGCTGCGTCGCGTCCGAGTGGGCGCACGCTTCGCCATCGCCTTCGGGGTGATCCTGGCGCTCACCCTGATCACCGGCGCCGTCGCGTTCGTCGGGAGCCACCAGCAGTCCAAGACCCTGCGGGACGCCCAGGACGCCACGAAGCTCGTCCAGTACGTCAACCAGCAGCGCTACTACGACGCCGACATCAGCGCCTGGCAGAACGCCTACGCGTGGGACACCTACCGCATCGGCGTGGACGCCGCGCTCGCGGACGACAACCGCAACCGCGTCGCCTACCTCGACGACCGCACCACCCTCGTCACGGCCCTGAAGACCGCCCCCACGGGTCTGATGAGCAAGGACGAGCAGGCTATCAACGTCGAGCTCATCGGTCTCTGGGACCAGTTCATCGACTACGACAACCGCGCCGTCATCGCCTACCGCGACGGTCGGACGGCCGACGCCGAGAAGCACATCCTCGAGGGTGGCTACCCGGTCTACCAGCAGATCCTCACCGTGATGGACCGCTTCGAGGCGTCCGTCACGGAGCGCAGCGCCGCGGCCGAGGCCCACGCGACCCGCGTGGCGCACATCGCCCAGCTGCTCATCATCGGCTTCGCCGCCCTCGCCGTCGTGCTGGTCGCGCTCATGCTGATCGCCCTGATCCGCACCGTCGTCGTCCCGCTGCGCGCACTCACCGCCCGCGCCGAGGAGGTCGCCTCCGAGCGCCTGCCCGAGGCCATCGGCGAGATCCGCGTCCTGGCCGCCGACGGCGTGCCGCCGACGCTGCCGGCCTTCGAGGTCGCCACGAAGGACGAACTCGCCGCCCTCGCCGTCGCGTTCAACCACGTCCAGGACAGCGCCCTCGACCTCGCGCTCGAGCAGCACCGCAACGAGGTCGCCGCCGCCGAGATGCTCGTCAACCTCGGCCGCCGCAACCAGAACCTGCTCACCCGCACCCTCGCGTTCCTCGCCGAGCTCGAACGTTCCGAGCGCGACCCGCAGGTCCTCGACAAGCTGTTCCGCCTGGACCACCTCTCCACCCGTGTCCGCCGCAACGCCGAGTCGATGCTCGTCCTCGCCGGCGCGGAGCAGACCCGCACCAAGTCCCGCCCGGTGCCCGTCGTCGGCGTCGTCCGCGCGGCCCTCGCCGAGATCGAGGACTACCCCCGCGTCGACATCACCGAGCTCGACGACGCGACCCTGCACGGCAGCGCCGCGGCCGACGTCACCCACCTGCTGGCGGAACTGCTGGAGAACGCGACCGCGTTCTCGCCCAGCACGACCCGCGTCGTCGTGAGCGGTTCCCCGACCGTCGACGGTGGCTACGCCCTCTCGGTCACCGACTCCGGTGTCGGCATGAGCGACGACGAGATCGCCGTCGCCAACAACCGCATCCAGAACGCGGCGAACACCCGTCCGGACTCGCGTCTGCTCGGTCACCACGTCGTCGGTCTGCTCGCGGCCCGCTGGACCATGTCCGTCCGCCTCTCCCGCGCCCCCGGCTCCGGTGTCGTCGCGACCGTCGTGCTGCCGAACACGCTCGTCGTGCTCGGTTCCCGTGCGGCCGTTCCTGCGGCCCCCGTCGTGGAACCCGTCGTGGCTCCCGTCGTGGAGTCCGCCCCGGAGCCCGAGCTCGCCCTCGTCGGCGCGCCCGTCACCGAGGTCACGGCGGAAGCCGTGGTCGAACCCGTGGTCGAGGCCGCTCCGGTCGCGGCGCGGGTCGAGGTCCCCGTCGCGGCTCCGGTCGCCGAGGTCGTCCCGGTCCAGGCGGTCGCCCCGCTGAAGACGTCGGTCCCGCAGTCCCGCGCCACCTCCGGCGTTCCCTCCACCCGCGTCCGCGGGGCCCAGCTCGCCGACCTCGGCCGCGACCTCGGTCGCACGGCCGAGGAGGGGGTCGGGCCGCAGGTCGCGGCGCTGCCCGCCGACCTGCCGGAGACCGTCGTCCGCACCCGCGTCCGCGGTGCGCAGCTGCCCGACACCGGTGACGCCGCGGCGGCGACCGCGGCCACGTCCCGTTCCGCCGACGAGGTCCGTCGTGGCCTCTCCGGCCTGCAGAGCGGGGTCGCCCGCGCCCGCAAGGAAAGCTCCGCCGACACCTCCGCCGACACCACCACCGAGAGCGAGTGAACCCGATGAGCGTCGACTCCCAGAACCTCGTCAGCCAGACCGCGCAGGACGTCAACTTCCTGCTCGAACGCTTCGTCTCCCAGACTCCCGGTGTGGAGCAGGCCATCGGGGTCTCCTCCGACGGGCTGCTCATGACCATGCGCGCCGACCTCGACCGCGCGGACGCGGACAAGCTCGCCGCGACCGTCTCCGGCCTCACGACGCTGGCCGTCTCGGCCTCGCGGTTGCTGCACAAGGGTCCGCTGAGCCAGGTCATCACCGAGTTCGGCCAGGGGTACCTGCTGGTCTCCTCGATCGCCGGCCGGGCCTGCCTCGGTGTCGTCACCGCCGCCGACTGCGACCTCGGTCTCGTCGGCTACGAGACGACGATGCTCGTGGAGCGCGTCGGGGCGCTGCTGACCCCGGAACTCATCACCGAGCTGAAGACGTCGCTGGAGCTGTGACTCCCCTCGAGCAGTACGGCTCCGAGGAGGAGGACGAGTTCGACGAGTTCGACCGTCCCTTCCTCGGAAGTGCCGCAACGACGTCCGGGGCGGCGGCCACCGCCGCCCCGGTGCCGGCCCACCTCGCGCAGGACCTCCCCGACGAGTTCACCGAGGAGACCGGCTCCGAGGTCCGGGCCTACCTGCTGACCGGCGGACGGACCGGGGGAGGGGCTGCCGGGATCGCGATGGAGACCACGGCCGTGCTCACCCCGCAGGGTGTGGAGGTGGCGGCGAAGCGCTCGCTCGCCTTCGAACTCGGACAGGTCCTCGACGTGTGCGCCGAGGTCCGCTCCGTCGCCGAGGTCGCCGCCCTCGTCGGCATCCCCCTGGGCGTCGCCCAGGTCCTCGTCGGCGACCTCGTCGCCCGCGAACTGCTCATCACGACGTCCACCGCGAAGTCCCTCGCGTTCGACGTCTCGTTCATCGAGAGGTTGATCAACGGTGTCGCTGCACTCTGAGGTCGCGCCCCCGCGGGCGCCCGTGAAACGTCCCCCGATCCCGGTCAAGATCCTCGTCTCCGGCGGTTTCGGCGTCGGGAAGACGACGACCGTCGGGGCCCTGTCCGAGATCGAACCGCTGAGCACCGAGGCCGCCATGACCTCGGCGTCCATCGGGGTCGACTACGCCGGCGAGGCCAGCGAGAAGACCACGACGACCGTGGCCATGGACTTCGGTCGCGTCACGATCGACGAGAGCATCATCCTGTACATGTTCGGCACCCCGGGGCAGGACCGCTTCGGGTTCATGTGGAACGACCTCGCCGACGGTGCGCTCGGCGGGATCATCCTGGTGGACCCCAGCCGGATCGACGACTGCTTCGTGGCCCTGGACTACTTCGAGAAGATCGGCCTGCCGTTCGTGCTGGCCGTCAACTCCTTCGCGAACCGCAGCCAGCTCACCCTGGACCAGGTCCGCGCCGCCGCCAACGTCGACCCCGCCGTCCCCGTGGTGTCCGTCGACGCCCGGGAACGCGAGGGCGTCAAGCGGGTCGTGCTGACGCTGCTGCAGCTGATCCTGTCCCGCGCCCGCAACGCCGCCTGATCTCGGCGTGCGGGTTCGGGTCGTGGACGCCTCGCGCCGCTAGGTTCGGCGCGGGGCGTCCACGACCCCGACGTGGCGACCCCCACCGGGGCGCTCAGTCGGAGTAGCGCGGGTCGACGTCCTCGGGGGGCAGCTCCAGCAGGTGCGCGACCTGCTCGACCACGACGTCGGCGACGAGGTCGTCGAGCTCGTCACCGTCGGCGCGCGTCTCCAGCGGCCGGCGGTACAGCACCACCCGTGCCGGACGGTTACCGTGAGCCGGGAAGAGGCGGCCCAGCGGGACGACGTCGTCCTCCCAGGGCGCCGGGTCGGAGGGCGGGACGTCCTCGACGGCGAACTCCACCCCGGCCAGCTGCTCGGCCCAGCGCCGCTCCAGCAGCTCCACCGCGTCGAGCACCAGGTCGTCGAAGCGTTCGGCCCGGGTGCGCGCAGCGGGCAGCGCAGCGGGCAACAGGGGACCGCGCAGGCCACGACCGTGCCGGTCGCGGCGGCGGCGTGGACGGGTCTGCGCCCGGCGTCGGAGGACCACCGGGCGAGACTACCCACGCGGGGCCCTCCGGAGACACGCTGCGCAGACACTCCGCGGGTGTCCGACCTCACGGGGGACGTGGAGGTAGCGTGCGCGCGTGAGCACCCGCACCCCTGGAACGAACGCCTCCCGCCCGGGAGCCGGCCGCTCCGCCGCGCCCACCGCCCGGCGCTGTTCGCGCACGGCCTGCGGCAAGCCCGCGGTCGCGACGCTCACCTACGTCTACTCCGACTCCACGGCCGTCCTCGGCCCGCTCGCGACGTTCGCCGAGCCGCACTGCTACGACCTCTGCGGCGAGCACGCCGAGCGGCTCACCGCGCCCCGCGGGTGGGAGGTCGTGCGGTTGGCCCCCGACCTCGTCGAGGCCGCCCGCCACCACGACGACATCGACGCCCTCGCGGACTCGCTGCGCGACAAGCCGGCGCCCACCCGGGGCATCGACCCGGACGCGCCGGCGGTGCGGCGGGGCCACCTGCGGGTCCTGCGGGAGAGCTGACCGGCCCCCGGCATCACCCGGACGGACTCCTCAACCGCCGGGGCGACCTGCCGATGAACGGTCGTGCCCGCCGCCAACCCGCCCCGTGCGACCCGTCGCCCCCGCGCCACCCGCAGCGCCCCGCCGCTGGGGTCGCTCACCCAGGCCGCCCACCGCGAGACCGCGGCCTGCACGCACTGCGGGAGCGAGCGCGTCACGCAGCTGTCGATGTCCCTGACCGACGGCACCCCCGTCCGCTTCGTGTCCTGCCACGTCTGCGAGGAACGCAGCTGGATGTCCGCGAGCGGGCCGATCTCCGTCGACGCCGTCCTGGACCGCACCCGCAAGCAGTAGTCGCACCCCTCGTCGGCACCGCGTCCGCGGGGGTGCGCTTGTAGGCTCCGGAGCGTGACCGCCTCTTCCTCCGTTGACCTGTCGTCGTTCATCAAGGCCTACGACGTGCGGGGGACGGTCCCCGACCAGCTCGACGCGGGCGTGGTCCGGGCCATCGGGGCGGCGTTCGCCGAGGTCGTCGTCCTCCCGGAGGCCGCGACCGGCGCGACACCGCGCGCCGTCATCGGCCACGACATGCGTCCCTCCTCCCCGGAACTGTCCCGGGCCTTCGCCGAGGGACTGGCCTCCCGCGGGGTCGACGTCACCCTCATCGGGCTCTGCTCCACCGACGGCCTCTACTTCGCCAGCGGGTTCCTCGACATCCCCGGCGCCATGTTCACCGCGAGCCACAACCCCGCCCAGTACAACGGCATCAAGATGTGCCGGGCCGGCGCGAAGCCCGTCGGCCAGGACTCGGGGCTCTCCGCGATCCGCGACCTCGCCCAGGGCTGGCTGGACACCGCGAGCGTCCCCGAGGGGTCCGGGTCGATCGGCGAGGTGGACGAGCAGGACCTGCTGAAGGCCTACGCCCAGCACCTGCGCACCCTCGTCGACCTCACCGGTGCGCGCCGCCTCAAGGTCGTCATCGACGCCGGGAACGGCATGGGCGGCTTCACCGCTCCCGCGGTCCTCGGCATCGACGCCGGTCTGGCGCCGCTGCCGCTGGACGTCGTCCCGATGTACTTCGAGCTCGACGGGACGTTCCCCAACCACGAGGCGAACCCCCTCGACCCGAAGAACCTCCTCGACCTGCAGAAGGCCGTCCCCGAGCACGGCGCCGACATCGGCCTCGCCTTCGACGGTGACGCCGACCGCTGCTTCGTCATCGACGAGAACGGCGACCCGGTCAGCCCCAGCGCCGTCACCGCGATGGTCGCCCGCCGCGAGATCGCCAAGGAGATCCTCGCCGGCCGCGAACCCGTCGTCATCCACAACCTCATCACCTCCCGGGCCGTGCCCGAGATCATCACCGCCGACGGGGGGAAACCCGTCCGGACCCGCGTCGGGCACTCCTTCATCAAGGAGCAGATGGCCGAGGTCGGCGCCGTGTTCGGCGGCGAGCACTCCGCCCACTACTACTTCCGCGAGTTCTGGTCCGCCGACACCGGCATGCTCGCCGCGATGCACGTCCTCGCCGCGCTCGCCGAGCAGGACCGCCCCCTCTCCGAACTCGCCGCCGAGTACGAGAAGTACGTCGCCAGCGGCGAGATCAACTCCACCGTCGACGACGCCGCGGCCACGACCGTGAAGGTCGTCGACGCGATCACCGAACAGGCTGCGGCGGAGGGGGAGGAACTCGAGATCGACCACCTCGACGGCGTCACCGTGTTCCACCCGGCCTCGGCGGGGCAACCGATGTGGTGGTTCAACCTGCGGGCCTCCAACACCGAACCCCTGCTGCGGCTGAACGCCGAGGGCGCCGACGAGGCCACCATGACCGTGATCCGCGACCGTGTGCTCGAACTCGTCCGGGGGAGCAACTGATGGCGCTCGACGGCTGGGTCCTCGACCTGCTGCGCTGCCCGGTCTCGGGAGAGCCCCTCTCCCCGACCACGGTCGACGGCGCGGAGTTCCTCGTGACGCCCTCGGGCCTGCGCTACCCGGTGCTCGACGGGGTTCCCGTCCTGCTCGCCGACCAGGCGATCCAGCCGGGCGCGAGCGCGTGAACGCCCTCGACGAGACCCTGCTCGCCGACGGCGACCAGCTCACCGGCGCCGACTCCACCGGTGTCCTGCGGGCGCTCGCCAGCGCCGGTGCGCAGGTCCGCGAAGCCCTCGACCTCTCCGCCGAGGCGCGGGTCGTGCGCCTCGCCGAGGACGACCGCCCGCGTGCCGTGGTCATCGCCGCGCTGGCGGGGAGTTCCGTCGTCGCCGACATCGTGCAGTCGCTGGCCGGCCGCGCTTGCCCGGTTCCCGTCGTCGTCCGTCACGGGGGTCCGCTGCCGAGCTGGGTCGGCCCGCTCGACCTCGTCATCGCCGTCTCGTTGTCCGGTCGCGCGCCGGGCCCGGTGGCGCTGGCCGTCGAGGCGTCCCGGCGCGGGGCGCGGGTCGTCGCGGTCGCCGGGGACGGTTCCCCGTTGGCCGAGATCGGTTCCCGCAACGGCAACGTGCACGTCCGGCCCGCCCGCGGGGTCCGCGCCGACGGCGGCGACCCGCGCTCGTCCCGGGTCGCGTTGTGGTCGCTGGTGACGCCCGTGCTGCTGGCCTGCGACGCGATGGGTCTGCTGTCCGCGTCGGCGAGCGAACTCGCCGGGGTCGCGGACCGCCTCGACGCCGAGGCCGAGGCGTGCCGCCCGTGGACGGAGACGTTCGTGAACCCGGCGAAGGTCCTCGCCCTCGAGGTCTCCGGCGCGGTCCCGGTCGTGCTCGGTGACGGTGACCTGATGGCCGCGGCGGCCCGCCGCGCGGCCGGGATGCTGGCCCGCACGTCGCGGGTCCCCGCGGTAAGCGGCGCCCTGCCGGACGACGCGAGCGAGGTCGTCGCCACGTTCGGCGGGCCGTTCGCGGCGGGCGTCGACGACGTGTTCGCCGACCCCTTCGTCGACGGCCCCGCCGGGCCCCGCCTGCAGTTGCTGATGGTCCGCGACTCCCCGCTCGCGGTGTCGGACGAGGACCGCCGGCTCGCGAACGCCGTGGTCACCACCGCGAGCGACGCCGGGGTGCGGGTCTCCGAACTCGTCGCCGACGAGGGAACCCCCGCGCAGCGGCTCGCGCAGCTGATCGCCCGCACCGACTACGCCTCGGTGTACCTGGCGCTGGCGTCCGGGATCGACCCCGAACGCTCGCCGCAGGTCGCCGACCTCAAGGACCGACTGGGCTGAGGTCGACGACCTGCGGGTCGTCGGGTCTCAGCCGGCGAGCCAGGCCAGGACGTCGCGGTGCAGGGCGAGCTGGTAGTCGCCCTGGATGCCGTGCGGGGCACCCTCGTAGACCTTGAGGGTTCCGTCCTTCACCAGGGTGATGGACTTCTTCGCCGCGCCGTCGATGGGCACGATCTGGTCGTCGTCGCCGTGGCAGATGAGGATCGGGACCTCCAGGGCCTCGAGGTCCTGCGTGAAGTCGGTCTCGGAGAACGCCTTCACGCAGTCGTAGGCCGCGACCAGGTTCACCAGCATCCCCTGGCGCCAGAAGTCGTCCTTGTCGCCCTGGGAGACCGCGCGGCCGTGGTTGGCGCCGAAGAAGCTCTCCGACAGGTCCTGGTAGAACTGCGAGCGGTCGGCCAGGACCCCGGCGCGGATCCCGTCGAACACCTCGATCGGCAGCCCGTCCGGGTTGGTGTCGGTCTTCGCCATCAGCGGAGGGACCGCGCCGAACGTGACGACCTTCGACACCCTGCCGTTCGCGTACTTCGCGGCGTACTTGACGACTTCGCCGCCACCCGTCGAGTGACCCATCACGACGACGTCGTGCAGGTCGAGGGACTCGATCAGCGCCGCGAGGTCGCGGGCGTAGGTGTCCATGTCGTGACCGTTCGCGGTCTTCTCGGACCGGCCGTGGCCGCGACGGTCGTGGGCGATGACGCGGTACCCGGCGTCGGAGTACACCTTCAGTTCGACCTGCCAGGCGTCCGAGCTCAACGGCCACCCGTGGCTCAGCACGATCGGTCGGCCGGTCCCGGCCTCGGTGTAGTAGATCTCGACACCGTCGGGAGTGGTGAAGGTGGGCATGGACCTGCCTTTCGTCGACGAGAGCCTCAGCATGGCCTCGAAGATCACCGCCCGTCCAGGGCCTTCACGCGATGTTCAGGACCCGGCCACGACGTCCCGGCCGAGAACTCGCCGGGCCAGTCCGGCGAACCGCGGCGGAACCCCCGAGGCCCGCACCGGGTCCTCCAGGAGTTCCGCCCAGGCCGGTCGGAACCCCGGCGGCCGGGCGGCGAGTTCCACGGCCTCGGGCAGGTCGGGGGAGGAGTACCGCTCCCGCTTCCACCACGTCGGCACCGTGTCGTAGGCCCGCCAGAACGAGACCTCCCCGTCGCGGACCACGACCGCGAAGAACGACCAGCGGCCGTGCTCGGTGCCCTCCGCCCGGCGCAGTTCCCGCAGTGGTCGCAGCACGTCGAGCCGGTCGGCGTCCAGGTCCCCGTGCTGGGTCATCTTCGCCGAGTGCTCGCCCAGCCAGGCGGTGATGGAGCCGCGTCCACCGGGCGGCACCGCCGCGACGACCGGGGCCGCGACCTCGGCCAGCAACGACGAGGGGGCCGGTGTCCGACGCGGCGCCTCGTACCCGGCCCGGGCGGCGGCCTCGGCGACCAGCCACTGCTCCTCCCGCGTCATCACCGGCGCGGAGGGCCGGTCCCGGCCGTCGCCCGGGGCGGCCCAGGTCGGGGTGGTCGGGCCGGCGCCCAGCTCCGGGACGGCGCGCTCGGAGCCCGTCAGCAGCGCGGCCAGCGAGGCGGCGTCCACGAAGCCCGCGGCGGCGGCCGCCAGCACCCGGGCCCGGGGAGCGGCCTGCACGTCGGCCTCGGCCCACTCGTCCTGCACCTCGGCCAGCCCGTCGTCGGGCTCGCGCACCGAGCGCAGCAGGGTCGCCGACCCGTCACCGACGCCGTCCGGGTAGGCCGCCCGCGACCACCCGGTCCCGGGCTCGAACCAGAACGCCCAGCCGAGCTGCTCCTCCGCGACGGGCTGCCGGAGCTCGGCGAAGGGGAGCCAGTCGGGGGACCCTGCCAGCAGGTCGAGCGGCGGCGCGCAGCGGCCGACGTCGTCGTGGTCGAAGCTCGCGTCCCGGTCCCACCCGTGCAACACGGCGCGCCCGCCCTCGACGAGGGTCAACCGCATCCAGCTCCCACCGCCGTCGTCGTGCCCCGCCGCCCCGTCGGGACCCGTCCACCAGACGTCGTCGAAGCCCAGGCACCGCAACGCCGCACTCAGCGCGGCCCACCTCGCCCACAGTTCCCCGGGGGCCGGCAGGTCAGGCGTCACGGTCGGCACCCGCGTAGTCTGGTCGATGCTCCGGCGTCCGGTGATGCCGCAAGGGCCCAGAGGGGCCGCGCCGGGGGAACGTCACGAACCACGAGAGGACTCGCATGTCTTTCGAGTACCAGGTCCGGGACCTTTCCCTGGCCGAAGCCGGACGCCACGAGCTGCGTCTGGCCGAGCACGAGATGCCCGGGCTCATGGCGCTGCGCGCCGAGTTCGGCGAGGCGCAGCCGCTGGCCGGCGCCCGCATCGCAGGGTCCCTGCACATGACGGTGCAGACCGCCGTCCTCATCGAGACCCTCGTCGCCCTCGGCGCCGAGGTCCGCTGGGCCAGCTGCAACATCTTCTCCACCCAGGACCAGGCCGCCTCGGCGGTCGTCGTGGGAACGGGCACCGTCGAGGAGCCCGCCGGCGTCCCCGTCTTCGCCTGGAAGGGGGAGACCCTCGAGGAGTACTGGGCGCTCGCCGACCGGATCTTCGACTGGGGCACCGACGCCGAGGGCCACCGCATCGGCCCGAACATGATCCTCGACGACGGTGGCGACGCCACCATGCTCGTCCTCGAGGGCAAGCGCTTCGAGGCCGCCGGAGCCGTCCCCGCGACGACCGAGGAGGACTCCGAGGAGTACGCGGTCGTCCTCGAACTGCTCCGCAAGAGCATCGCCGAGGACCCCGAGCGCTGGACCCGCATCGCGGCCCAGATCCAGGGCGTCACCGAGGAGACGACCACCGGGGTGCACCGCCTCGCGGAGTACTTCCGCAACGGCGTGCTGCCCTTCCCGGCGATCAACGTCAACGACTCGGTGACGAAGTCGAAGTTCGACAACAAGTACGGCACCCGCCACTCGCTGATCGACGGCATCAACCGCGGGACCGACATCCTCATCGGCGGCAAGACGGCTGTCGTGTTCGGCTACGGCGACGTCGGCAAGGGTTCCGCGGAATCCCTGCGCGGCCAGGGTGCCCGCGTCGTCGTCACCGAGGTCGACCCCATCAACGCCCTGCAGGCCGCGATGGACGGGTACCAGGTCGTCCGCCTCGAGGACGTCGTCGAGGTCGCTGACATCTTCATCACCGCGACGGGCAACAAGGACGTCATCATGGCGGCCGACATCGCCAAGATGAAGCACCAGGCCCTCGTCGGCAACATCGGCCACTTCGACAACGAGATCGACATCGCCGGTCTCGCGAAGATCCCCGGGGTCGAGAAGATCGAGATCAAGCCGCAGGTGCACGAGTGGCGCATCCCGGCGAGCGAAGGCGTTGCCGCGCACAGCATCATCATGCTGTCCGAGGGGCGCCTGCTGAACCTCGGCAACGCGACGGGGCACCCCAGCTTCGTCATGTCGAACTCGTTCACCAACCAGGTCCTCGGCCAGATCGAGGTCTTCACCAAACCCGCGGAGTACCCGGTCGGCGTCCACCGCCTGCCGAAGCACCTCGACGAGAAGGTCGCGCGCCTGCACCTCGACGCGCTCGGCGTGCACCTGACGGAACTCACGAAGTCGCAGGCCGAGTACCTCGGCGTCGACGTCGAGGGTCCGTACAAGTCCGACCACTACCGGTACTGAGTCCTCACCACCGGTGTGACGCCCGGCACCCCTCGCGGGGTGCCGGGCGTCCTCAGTTCCCGGGGACGCGCTCGGTCAGGGTGGGGAACACGTGTCCCGGGTCCTCGCCCTGTTCCAGCACCCGTCCGGCGGGGCCGAGACCGACGATGAGCGGGTCGGGGGTCCCCACGACGTCGAGGTCCTTGTCGTCGTAGGGGAGCATCGCCAGGACGTGGCGCATCGCCTCGATCCGGGCCCGCTTCTTGTCGTTGCTGCGGATCGTCGTCCAGGGCGCGTCGGCGGTGTCGGTGTAGAAGAACATCGCCTCCTTCGCCTCGGTGTAGTCGTCCCAGCGGTCGAGCGACTGCAGGTCCATGTCGGAGAGCTTCCAGCGCCGCACCGGGTCCTCGGCGCGCGACGCGAACCGGGTCCGCTGTTCGGCCCGGGAGACGGAGAACCACATCTTCACCAGCCGGATCCCGCTGCGGACCCACATCCGCTCCAGCTCGGGCACCTGGCGCATGAACTCCAGGTACTCGGTGGGGGAGGCGAAACCCATCACCCGCTCCACCCCGGCCCGGTTGTACCAGGACCGGTCGAACAGGACGATCTCCCCGCCCACCGGCAGGTGCTGGACGTAGCGCTGGAAGTACCACTGGGTGCGCTCGCGGTCCGTCGGCTTCTCGAGGGCGACGACCCGCGCGCCGCGCGGGTTGAGGTTCTCGGTGAACCGCTTGATCGTGCCTCCCTTGCCGGCCGCGTCGCGCCCCTCGAAGAGCAGGACGACCTTCTCCTCGCGCGCCTTGACCCAGCTCTGCAGCTTCAGCAGCTCGATCTGCAGGCCCTGCTTGAGCTTCTCGTACTCCTTGCGGGACATCTTCTCCTCGTAGGGGTAGCCCTCCCGCCAGGTCTCGTCGCCGCCGTCGGCGCTCCCGACCGCCTCTTCCACCTCGTGGTCCTTCACCTCGCGGACGTGCCCCGCGAGCGCCCCCGTGAAACATCCCGGTGCGCGCGAGCGCGCGAGCGCTGGTGGACTGGTGGGGTGAGCCACGTCGTCGAACCGGTCCGGTTGGCGCTCTTCGGCGACTCCCTCGCCGCCGGAGTGGGGGCGACGTCGCGACCGGACACGCTGGGGCCGTTGCTCAGCGCCGACCTCGCGCGCACCGGGGTGGAGGTCGAGCACCGGGTCTACGCGTCCTCGGGAGCCCGCAGCGTCGCGCTGGCCGGACAGGTCGCCACGGCGGGCGGCTGGCCCCGGCTCGCCGTCGTCGTGGTGGGCGCCAACGACCTGACGCACTTCGTGCCGGTCCCGGAGGCCGTCGCGCACCTCGCCGTCGCCCTCGGCGCCCTGCGCCGGGACGGGGTCGAGGTCGTCCTCGTCCCGGCGCCCGACCTCGGTGTCGTCACCCTCGTCCCTCCCGACCTGCGCGGGTACGCCCGGGACGCCGGTCTGGCCCTGCGCACGGCACAACGGCGGGCGGCCGAGGCCGCCGGGGTGCACGTCGTGGACACGTCCGCCGCGTCCGAGCTCTTCGCCGCCGACCCGTCGATGTTCTCCGCGGACCGCTTCCACCCCTCCTCGGCCGGTTACCGCGAGATCGCCGCCGCCGTCGCTCCGGTGTTGCGCACGGCCGCGCGTGCCCTCCGGCAGACCCCCTGAGATCCTGGTGGGGTGAACCTGGAGGACGCCGCGTCGTGGGCCACCATCGCCGGCGGGGTCGCGGTGCTCGCGGCGTTCCTGCGCGGCTGCGTCCTGGTGGCGATGAAGTACCACGCCCGGGAGGTCCGCCGGTGGGAGCGGACCGAGGCGGGGCTGGACTCGGGGAAGTTGCGCTGGTGGAACGGGGTCCGGGCCCGGTGGCGACTGCTGTGGGCCCGCGGCCGGTTGCGCACCCGCCGGGAGGAGCAGGACTAGATCGACTCGCGGGACCCCGGTTTCTGCCCGACGATCTCGGGGTGGACAACAGCACCCCCTACCCCCTCGGCGTGACGATCCGCCAGGACGGGTTGAACGTCGCCGTGTACTCCGAGACCGCCGAGGCGGTCGACGTCGCCGTCTTCGGCGACGACGGCGCCGAGACCCGTCACCGGCTGGCGCAGCGCACCGGTCACGTCTTCCACGGGGTCGTCCCCGGCGGCGCCGGCACCCGCTACGGGTTCCGGGTGCACGGCGAGTGGGAACCTGCGGAGGGCCTGCGGCACAACGCCGCGAAACTCCTGCTGGACCCCTACACCCGGGCCGTCGAGGGTCAGTGGGGCGCCGGCGAGGAGACCTTCGGGCACACCTTCGCCGACCCCGAGCAGCGCAACGACGCCGACTCCGCCCCGTCGGTGCCGCGTTCCGTCGTCGTCGACCCGTCCTTCGACTGGTCCGACGACACCCGACCGCGCACCCCGCTGGCCGACACCGTCGTCTACGAGGTCCACGTCAAGGGTTTCACGAAGCAGCACCCCGACGTGCCCGAGGAGATCCGCGGCACCTACGCCGGCCTCGCGCACCCGGCCGCGATCCAGCACCTCACCGACCTCGGCGTCACCGCCGTCGAACTGCTCCCCGTGCACCAGTTCGTCCAGGACTCCCACCTGGCCGAGAAGGGCCTCCGCAACTACTGGGGCTACAACTCCATCGGGTTCTTCGCCCCGCACAACGAGTACAGCGCGGCCGGCGACGGCGGGGGCCAGGTGCGCGAGTTCCAGGAGATGGTGAAGGCCCTGCACGCCGCGGGTCTCGAGGTCATCCTCGACGTCGTCTACAACCACACCGCCGAGGGCAACCACATGGGCCCGACGCTCTCCCTCAAGGGCATCGACAACGGTTCCTACTACCGCGTGGTCGAGGAGGAGCCAGAGAACTACTTCGACACCACCGGCACCGGCAACAGCCTCAACGTCTCCCACCCCGCGGCGCTGCAGCTGATCCTCGACTCGCTGCGCTACTGGGTGACCGAGATGCACGTCGACGGGTTCCGGTTCGACCTCGCGACGACGCTCACCCGGCAGTGGGGCGACGCGCACGTCCACTCGGCGTTCCTCGACATCGTCCACCAGGACCCGGTGCTGGCCGCGGTCAAGCTCATCGCCGAACCCTGGGACACCGCCGGGTACCAGGTCGGCGGGTTCCCGGCGCGCTGGTCGGAGTGGAACGGGAAGTACCGCGACGACATCCGCGACTTCTGGCGCGGGCAGGGCACCCTCGGCGACTTCACGAAGCGCCTCACCGGCAGCCCCGACGTCTACGAGGCCGACCGCCGGTCCCCGTTGTGCAGCGTCAACTTCCTCACCGCCCACGACGGGTTCACCCTCGCCGACCTCACCGCCTACGACGAGAAGCGCAACGAGGCCAACGGCGAGGACAGCAAGGACGGCGAGAGCGACAACCGCTCCTGGAACTGCGGCGCCGAGGGCCCGACCGACGACGAGACCGTCAACGCGTTGCGCGACCGCCAGCGCCGCAACCTGCTGACCACCCTGCTGCTCTCGGCCGGGGTGCCGATGATCCTGGGCGGGGACGAGATGGCCCGCACCCAGAACGGCAACAACAACGCCTACTGCCAGGACGACGAGATCTCCTGGTTCGACTGGGAGAACGCCGACCGCGAGCTGCTGACGTTCACCCGCGACCTGCTGACGCTGCGCCGGGAGACCTCCGCGCTGCGCGGGGCCTGGTACCGCGGCGACGGTCTCGACGGTTCGCCCGACGCGGTGCTCTCGCTGCGCGCCGACGGTGAACCCATGACGCAGGCGGAGTGGGACGACGGCAACGCCCGCGCCTACGCCGTGCAGTTCAAGGCCGAGGGGTCGCCCACGGTCCTGCTGCTCGTCAACGGGGCCACCAATCCCGTCGAGTTCACCGTCCCGAAGCCGCCCGCCGGCCCTTGGAAGCTCGCCGTGTCCTCCGACCCGCGGCAGGACGTCGGCCGCGAGGTCGAGACCCTGCTCGTGGGGGAGTGGTCGACGACGGTCCTGCGTTCGGCCTGACACCCCTGGCGTGACCTCTCACCCGGCGCGGTGATCGCCGGGTGGGAGTGCACCGCCGACCACCCGCAAGGGACGACGCCCTGCGGTTGCTCTAAACCCGCCCGATCGTCCGTTCGAGTTCCCGGGTCCGTGCCTCACGGCGTTGCATCCGCTCGAACTCGCGGTCGCGACGTTCGACGAGGACGGCCGCGAGGAAGCGTTCCGGGTCGGTCTGCGCGGGCGGGGCGGGGTTCACGAACGGGATCAGCGCCCCGGCGAGCTGGAGGCCCAGCGCGGTCCGCGAGGTCGGGTTCAGGGTGGCCGTGCGGGCGAGGAACTGCCGGGCCGCCGTCGTGGTGTCGAGCGGGAGCCGGCCGATGTCGGCGGTGCGGGCCCAGCCCGCGAGTTCCGGCGGCATCGGCGGCAGCGGGACGTGACGGGCGGAACTGCGTTCGCGCACGACGTAGGTCCCGGCCAGCAGGTCGCCGACCCGCTTGCCCCGCTGGGTGATCAGCGAGCAGATGATCGCCGGGCTGCCCGCCAGGCTCCAGAGTTCAAAGAGCCCCAGGACGGCGCGCACGAGGGAGTGCCGGAAGCGCACCGGGCCGCCGTCGTCGCGCACGACGCGGACGCCCATGACGAGCTTGCCCACCGTGCGCCCGCGGGTCGCGGTCTCGACCGCGACGGGGATGCCGACGAAGCAGAGCACCGTCTCGGCCAGCGTGATCGCCGCGGAGGCGGCCTCGTCGGTGTCGGAGAGCAGCGCCGACGTCCCCCACAGCAGCGCACCGAAGACGAGGCCGACGATCACGGCGTCCAGCAGTGCGGAGAGCATCCGGGACGCGAACGACGCCGCGCGCAGGCCCAGGACGACGGCCTCACCGGTGACGATCTCGCCGACGGGTTCCCCGACCGGGCCAGCAGCACTCACCACCCCACCGTATCCGGGCGGCCCGACCCGGGTGCACGATGCTGGAGTGGACTCGCACGGCTCCTGGACCTCGCCCCTCACCGCCGACGCCGTCGCCGCGGCGGCGCTGCGGCTGACCGCCGTCGCCCTCGACGGGGAGGGGCGCACGTGGTGGTCCGAGGGCCGTCCCGCCGAGGGGGGCCGGGTGGCCGTGATGCGCCGCGACCCCGACGGCGGGGTCGTCGAGGCGACCCCGTCCCTGGACGCGCGGACCCGGGTCCACGAGTACGGCGGGGGCTCCTGGGGGCTGGTCCGGTCCGCGCAGGGCGAGGTCGGGGTCGTCGCGGCCTCGGCGGGCGACCAGCGGTGGTTCCACGTCAGCGCCCCGCACAGCGCGCCGCGTCCGCTGACCCCGGCCGACGGGGTCCGCTACGCCGATCCCGTGCAGGTGGGGGACGGGGTGGTGCTCGTCGCCGAGGACGTCTCCGGTGAGGTCCCCCGGCGTGCCCTCGTGCACGTCCCGCTCGACGGTTCCGGTCCGCGGGAACTCTTCAGCGGGCCGCGGTTCCTGGCCGCGCCGCGGCTCTCCCCGGACGGGACCCGGCTGGTCTGGATCAGCTGGGAACACCCCGACATGCCGTGGCAGGCGACCCTGCTGTGGGAGGCCTCCGTCGTCGACGGGGGGTTGCGCGACGTGCGGGTGCTGGCCGGGCAGGACCGGCGGCAGTCCCTGGTCCACCCGGGGTTCGCCCCCGACGGCACCGTCCTCGTGGTCAGCGACCGCGACGGCTGGTGGAACCTGCACGAGGTCCTCGACGGCGGTCTGCGCCCGGTGCTGCCCGAGGCCGCCGAACAGGGTTTCCCGCCGTGGGTGTTCGCGACGACGTCCTGGGCGGCGCTGGACGCCGAGCGGATCGCGCTGATCCACGCGGCCGACGTCGGCTACCGCCTCGACGTGGTCCACCGGGGTTCCGGGGAACTGCACCGCCTCGACCTGCCGTTCACGGCCTGGACCCCGGTGCTCGCCGCCGCGGACGGCCGGATCGCCGCGATCGCAGCCTCGCCGACCACCCCCGCCGCGGTCGTCCTGCTGGACCCGGCGACCTCGGCCGTGAACGTCGTGCGGTCGGCCGCCGCGGCACCCGACCCCGCCTACCTCCCCGTTCCGCGCCCGCTCGAGGTGTCCAGTTCCGGGCGGACCGTCCACGCCCACCACTACCCGCCGACGCATCCCGACCACGTGGACGGCGGGCCCGGCCCGCACGTCCTGTTCGTGCACGGCGGACCCACCGCGCAGTCGCAGGCCGCGTACTCGCCGGAGATCGCGTTCTTCACCTCCCGCGGCATCGGGGTCGTCGACGTCCAGTACGGGGGGTCCACCGGGTACGGCCGCGCCTACCGCGAGGCCCTCGACGGCAACTGGGGGATCGTCGACGTCGAGGACTGCGCCGCCGTGGCCCGCCGGCTCGTCGCCGACGGTCTCGCCCCGGCCGGGCAGGTGGGCATCCGGGGCGGCAGCGCCGGCGGGTTCACCGTCCTCGCGGCGTTGACCGGGACCGACGCGTTCTCCGCCGGGACCTCCTACTACGGAGTGGCGGACCTGCGGGCGCTGGCCGCCGAGACCCACGACTTCGAGTCCCGCTACCTCGACTCCCTGGTCGGTCCACTGCCGCAGGCCGAGGCGGTGTACGTCGAGCGGGCGCCGCTGTCCCACGTCGACGACCTGTCCTGCCCGGTCCTGCTGCTGCAGGGAGCCGACGACCCGGTGGTCCCGCGGGCCCAGGCCGAGGCGTTCGCCGACGCGTTGGCCCGCAAGGGGTTGCCGCACGCGCTGCTGGTGTTCCCCGGTGAGCAGCACGGGTTCCGCCGGGCCGAGAACGTCGTCGCCTCGCTCGAGGCCGAACTGTCGTTCTACGGGCAGGTCTGGGGTTTCGTCCCGCCCGGCGTCCCGCGGCTGCCGCTGCGCTGATCAGCGCGCCAGGAGTTCCAGGGTGTCGACGACCCGGTTCGAGAAGCCCCACTCGTTGTCGTACCAGGCGACGACCTTGACGTGGCGGCCGTCGACCCGGGTCAGGGCGGAGTCGAACACCGCGGACGCGGGGCGGCCGGTGATGTCGCTGGACACGAGGGGTTCCTCGGAGAACTCGAGGATCCCGTTCAGGGGCCCGTCGGCGGCGGCGCGGTAGGCGGCGAGGACCTGCTCGCGGGTGACGTCGCGGGCCACCGTGGTGTTGAGCTCGACGATCGAGCCGACCGGCACGGGGACCCGGATCGAGTCGCCGGACAGCTTCCCCGCCAGGTTCGGCAGGACCAGGCCGATGGCCTTCGCCGCCCCTGTCGTCGTCGGGACGATGTTCACCCCGGCCGCGCGGGCGCGGCGCAGGTCGCGGTGTGGGCCGTCCTGCAGGTTCTGCTCCTGGGTGTAGGCGTGGACGGTCGTCATGAACCCGTGCTCGATCCCGGCGAGGTCGTCGAGGACCGAGGCCAGCGGGGCCAGCGCGTTCGTCGTGCACGAGGCGTTGGAGACGATCGTGTGGGCCTGCGCGTCGTAGGCGTCGGTGTTCACGCCGTAGGCCAGCGTCACGTCCGCGCCGTCGGCGGGGGCGCTGACCAGGACCTTGCGGGCCCCGGCCCGCAGGTGGGCCTGCGCGGCGCCGGCCGCGGTGAAACGTCCCGTCGACTCCAGGACGAGGTCGACCTCGAGTTCCGCCCAGGGCAGGTCCGCCGGCTCGCGTTCGGCGAGCACGCGCACGCGCCGCCCGTCGACGACGAGGTCGGAACCCTCGACCTCGACGGTGCGGTCGAACCGGCCGAGGGAGGAGTCGTAGCGCAGCAGGTGCGCCAGCGTCCCGGGGGCGCTCAGGTCGTTGACGGCGACGAGTTCCAGGTCGCTCCCGCGGGTGAGGAGGGCGCGCAGGGTGTTGCGGCCGATGCGGCCGAAACCGTTGATGGCGATGCGGGTCATGCCTCGAGGTTCGGTGTTCCGCCGGCGCGCGACCAGTGGCCGCAGCGACACCGGCCGCAAGGATCCCGCCAGGGTCAGGGGGCGAACGTGTGCCGGTAGGCCGTCGGGGAGGTCCCGAGGACCCGCCGGAAGTGCAGCCGCAGGTTCGCGCCGCTGCCCAGCCCGACGCGGTCGGCGATCTGCTCGACGCCGAGGTCGCTGCGTTCCAGCAGTTCCCGGGCCGCGTCGATCCGCGCCCGCAGCACCCACTGCATCGGGGTGTACCCGGTGCCCTCCAGGAACCGGCGCGAGAACGTCCGGGCCGACACCCGCGCGTGACGGGCCAGCGCCTCCAGCGTCAGCGGTTGCTCGAGGTGGCGCAGCACCCACTCCCGGGTGCCGGCGTAGAGGTCGTCGACCGGTTCCGGGACGCTGCGCGGGACGTACTGGGCCTGGCCGCCGCTGCGGTAGGGCGCGGTGACGAGGCGACGGGCGGTGTGGTTCGACAACCCGACGCCGTGGTCGCGCCGGACCAGGTGCAGGCACAGGTCGAGCCCGGACGCCGCGCCGGCGGAGGTGAGGACGCTGCCCTCGTCGACGAAGAGGACGTTCTCGTCGACCCGGACCGCGGGGTGGCGCTGCGCGAGGGCCCGTGCGTAGTGCCAGTGCGTCGTCGCGCGCAGGCCGTCCAGCAACCCGGTGGCGGCCAGGGCGAAGGCGCCGGTGGAGATCGCGGCGAGGCGGGCACCGCGGGCGTGCGCGGCCCGCAACGCCTCGACCACCTCGGGGGCGGGACGGGTCGTCGCGGGGTCGCGGTAGCCGGGGACGAACACGGTGTCGGCCTCCTGCAGCGCCTCCAGACCCTCCGCGACCTGGTAGGCCAGCCCGTCGCCACCGCGGACGGCGCCCGGCCGCGCGCCGCAGACGCGGACCTCGTAGGGCATGCTCGGCCGCCGCGAGAAGACCTGGGCGGGGATCCCGACGTCCAGGGGTTTCGCGCCGTCCAGCACCAGGACGGCCACCCGGTGCGCTCCGCCCGTCCCCGCCACGGGTCGACGGTAGCTTGGGGGGGTGGACGTCGACGCCTTCCGAGCGGTGCACGAGCACGAGTGGACGCGGTTGCGCCGCCTCGTCGGGCAGCGCCACCTCAACGGCCAGGAGGCCGACGAACTCGTCGTGCTCTACCAGCGGACGGCGACCCACCTCTCCTCGTTGCGCTCCGCGCAGTCGGAGCCGGTGCTCCTCGACGAGCTCTCCACCGTGCTGGTCCGGGCGCGGGCGCGCCTCACGGGATCGCGCTACACGGCCTGGCGCCAGGTCGTGCACTTCACGACGCGGGGACTGCCCGCGGCGTTGTGGCGGGTGCGCTGGTGGACGTCCGGTGCGGCCGCGTTCACGATCCTGCTCGCCGTCGTCTCGGGGGTCTGGATGGCCGGGAACCCCGCCGCCCAGGCGAGCCTGTTCGGCTCCGACGAGAACGTCCGCCAGCTGGTGAACTCCGACTTCTCGGGCTACTACTCCGAGTACGGGCACGCGTCCTTCGCCGGGAGGGTCTGGACGAACAACGCCGTCGTCGCCGCGACCTGCGTCGCGCTGGGCATCACCGGGGTCTTCGTCGTGGTCGCGTTGACCCAGAACGCCGTGAACGTGGGGCTGCAGGGCGGCCTGCTCATCGAGAACGGCCGCGGTGAGCTGTTCTTCGGGTTGATCCTGCCGCACGGTCTGCTCGAGCTGACCGCGGTGTTCGTGGCCGCCGGCGCGGGGATGAAGCTGTTCTGGGCGTGGGTCTCTCCCGGTGCCCGCACCCGCTCGCAGTCGTTGGCCACCGAGGGCCGGGCGATGATGGGCATCGCCCTCGGCCTGGTGTTCGTCCTGTTCGTGTCGGGACTCATCGAGGGTTTCGTCACCCCCTCGGGCCTGCCGACGTGGGCGCGGATCGGCGTCGGGGCGCTGGCCGAGGTCGCGTTCCTCACCTACGTCCTCGTCCTGGGCCGGCCCGCGGCCCGGGCGGGGGAGACCGGCGACCTCGAGGAACGCTTCGCCGGCGACACCGCGCCCGTCAGCGCCTGAGCGCCTCGTTGCGGAACTGTCGCGGCGAGGATCCCACCACCCGGCGGAACGCGGTGCTGAACGCGCTCTCGGACTCGTACCCGGTGGCGGACGCGAGTTCCGAGATCGAGCGGGTGCCGCGGCGCAGGGCGTCCCGGGCGAGGCTCATCCGCCACTGGATGAGGTAGTCCAGCGGCGCGTTCCCGACCTGGCGCTTGAACGCGGAGGCGAACGCCGACCGCGACATCAGGCTGATGTCGGCGAGCTCCGCGAGGGTCCACCGGTGGGCGACATCGCCGTGCATCGCGCGCAGGGCGGCGCCGATGCCGTCGTCGCGCAACGCCCCGAGCCACCCGGCGGGACGGGTCGTCGCCTCGGCGTGGGCTCGCAGCATGTGCACGAAGACGATCTGGGCGAGGTGGTCGAGCACCAGCGAACCGCCGACGCCCCGGGTGTCCATCTCGGCCACCAGGAGGGCGCTCAGGTGGGCGAGCGCGCCGCCCCGCGGATCCCCGGCCCGGACCAGCACCACCGGCGGGAGGACGTCGAGCAGGACGCCGGCGTTGTCGTCGTCGAAGCCGAAGTACCCGCCGCAGACGTAGGTGCTCTCCTCCGCCTCGGGTCCGATCCGCAGCGAGCCCTCCCACGAGGAGGTCGCGTCCTGGGGCGGGGCGTCGAGGTCCCCGGCCAGCCGGTAGCGCGGGGGGTTCCCCAGCAGGTAGAAGTCGCCCTCGTGCAGCTGGACGGGTTCGTGCCCCTCCAGGGCGAGCCAGCAGTCGCCCCGCGCGACGACACCGAGTTCCACGTGAGGGGTCGGTTCGAACTGCACGGCCCACGAACCCGTGGCGTGCAGGCCCGCGTGCCCGACGTCGCGCGGTCGCAGGAGCCCGATCGCCGCGGTGATCGGATCCTGGCCGTCGACGGGCGGCCTGGACGATGTGTAAGGAACAATGGACGCCACGTCATGGATCGTAGCTCCGGTGTCGTCCAGGATCGACGTCATGACCACTCCGCAGCAGACCGCGCTCGTCACGGGCGCCAACAAGGGCATCGGGTTCGAGACGGCTCGCCAGCTCGCCCGACAGGGTTTCGCCGTCTGGATCGGCGCGCGGGACCAGGCCCGCGGTGAGGCCGCCGAGAAGGAGCTCTCGGACGCGGGCGACGTCCGCTTCGTGAGCCTCGACGTGACCGACGACGACAGCGTCGCGGCGGCGGCGCGGCGCATCGAGCAGGAGACCGGGCTCGACGTGCTGGTGAACAACGCCGGCGTCGCCTTCGCCGAGGTCGACGGGCGTCCCAGCACCGTTCCGCTGGACGTGCTGCAGCGCACCTTCGACGTCAACGTCCACGGCGCTCTGCGGGTGACGCAGGCGTTCCTGCCGCTGGTGCGGCGCTCGCCGGCCGGGCGCATCGTGAACGTCAGCAGCACGCTGGGTTCGACCGGGACCGTCGTCCACCCGGCGAACCCGTTCGGCCAGGTTCCCTCCTTCGCCTACCCCGCGTCCAAGGCCGCGCTCAACGCGCTCACCGGCTGGCTGGCCGTCGAACTCCGGGACACCGCCGTCAAGGTCAACTCGGTGTGCCCGGGGTTCAACGCCACCGACATGAACGACGGGCCGGGAACCGTCGGGGCGCAGCACCCCGCCGAGGGGGCGAAGGTCGTCGTGCACGCCGCGACCCTCCCGGCAGACGGGCCGACCGGGAGCTTCCTCGACGTCAACGGCGTGGTGCCCTGGTGACCCTCAGCCGCTGCCCAGCAGGCTGCGGGTGAGCGACTCCGCGTCGGAGAGCAGTTCGTCCAGCGCCGCCCGCACGTCCTCGTCGCGGACGTCGTGACCGGCCTCGGCCCCGAACAGGACCGCGCGGCGCAGCAGTTCCTTCGCGAAGCTCGCCGTGACCCCGGCGGTCCGGGCGGCGGCGTCGCGCAGGACCTCCTCCGACACCCCGAGCCCGCGGGCGTAGAGGCGGAACAGCTCCAGGCGGGCGGTCTCGTCCGGCAGCGGGACCTCCACGGCCAGGTCGACCCGGCCCGGGCGTTGCGCCAGCGCCCGTTCCAGCAGGTCCGCCCGGTTCGTCGTGAGCAGGAACGCGACGTCGGCGTCGCCGTCGAGGCCGTCCATCGCGTCCAGCAGCTCGAAGAGCAGCGGCCGCTCGCCGGGGGAGTGGCCGCGGTCCTCGGCGACGAGGTCGCAGTCCTCGAGCACGACGATCGCGGGCTGCATCGCGCGGGCCAGGTGCGCGGCCAGCGTCACGAAACCCAGGGTCTGACCGGCGAGCAGGACGACCGTCGTCCCCTGCGCGCGGGCCACGAGGTGGCGCACGGTGAGCGTCTTGCCGGTTCCGGGCGGGCCGTAGAGCAGGATCCCGCGCTTGAGGTGCTGGCCGGCCCGGGCCAGCTGCTCGGCGTGGGCGCCCACCCCGACGACGTGACGCGCGATGCGTTCCAGCGCACCGTCGGGGAGCACGACGTCGCCGGCCCCCACGGTGGGACGGTGGACGAAGGTGATCCCGGAGTTGTTGTGCTCGTAGGGCGACCCGGAGAACGACAGCACCTGACCGCGCAGGACGCTGTGCTCGATCATCAGCCGGCGGACCTCGGTGATGAACTCCGGGACGAGGCCCTCCTCGGGGCAGGCGACCTCGAACCCCGCCGGGTGCCCGCTGTGCCGTTGCGCCGAGCGCTGCAGCACCGCGACGGGCCGCCCGTCGAAGTGCAGCATCCGCACCCCGAACGCGACGACGCGCCGGGTGCTGTCCGGGCCGGTGGGCAGGTTCACCCGGTCCACGGCACCGGTGCCGAACCGGCCGAAGACCCCGGACAGGAAGTCGGAGAACCCCTGGTGGTTGCGCTGGTCGCCACCGCCGATGCCGACGACCTCCTCCCCGCCGCCGCGTTCCGCCAGCAGCGTCAGGGCGATGTCGAGGTCGACGTACTGGTGCTCGGGGACCTCCTCGCGCACCACCGGGACCTGCTGGGCGGGGACGCCCAGGAAGGCGCCCACCACGTCCCCGACGGAGGGTCGGGACTCGTCCGCGTCGACCTGCTGGGAGTGCACGACGTCGTCCAGGAACTTCCGGATCGACCGGGCCAGGTCACGGGTCTCTGCGTCCATGCCCTGATCGTGTCGGGGGGCTCGGACACTGCGCCACCGACTTCCGGAAACCGGTCAGGTCCACCCGCGAACGGTCCGGGTGGACGCGGTTCGTGAGCAGCACCCGACACGTTCCCCGCACCGGGTCCAGGAGCAGCGACGTCCCGGTGAACCCCGTGTGGCCCAGGTGGTCCGGGGTCGGCATCCAGCTCGGGTCACCCACCCGCAGACCCTCCCCGGAGCTCATCCGCCGCCACGACCCCTCCGAGAGCAGGGTCCGGTCGAGCAGCCCCCGGCCCAGGGCGTGCACCTCCTCGGCGGTGCCGAACAGCCCGGCGTTGCCGGCCGGGCGCTGCAACGAGGCCGCGAACTCGTCGTGCACGACACCCCGCGGGGTACCCGTCTCGGTGGCCGGGACGGGCTCCGCCACCGGCCCGAAGAGCGGCCCGCTCAGTCCCAGGGGGTGCGTGACGAACTCCTCGAGCAGGGAGTCCAGCCCCTGCCCGGTGGCCTCCTCGGCCAGGTGCCCGGCGGTGACGTAGCCGACGCAGGAGTAGCGGAACTCCGCCCCCGGCGCCGACTCCAGCGGCGCGTCCAGGGCCCGCTGCAACCGCTGCGCCGGTCGCAGGTCGGTGCGGCGCCACACGTCGGAGACCGCGGGCAGACCCGAGGTGTGGGCGAGCAGTTGCCCGATCGTGAAACCCCGCTCGGTGGGGCGGTCGAGGTCCAGGGCACCGACCTCGGCCAGGGAGTGCACGACGGTGGCGGTGAAGACCTTGGTCAGCGAGGCCAGGTCGAAGCGGGTGGCCGCGGTGACCGGGGTCGGGTCGTCGTGCGCCAGGGTTCCCGCCACCGCCCGCTCCACGGGAGCGCCGGGGGCCGAGGACACCGCGCTCGCGCCGGAGAACAACCGGTCGCGGAGACCGGCGGCGAGGGCGGCGCTGAGCTCCACGTCGCGATCCTCCCACCCCCGACCCGTGATCCCGCGGGAAATCCCCGCGGGATCAGGGGTCGAGGGTGGTGGGGCGGGACCAGGTGTCCCACAACCGCGCGTAGCGACCGCCGAGTTCGAGCAGTTCGGCGTGGCTGCCCAGCTCGGTCACCTGCCCGCGTTCCACGACGGCGATGGCGTCGCACACCGCCGCCTGGGACAGCCGGTGCGCGACGACCAGCGCCGTCCGCCCCGCCACGACCGCCACCGCGGACTGCTCCAGGTCCCGCGCACCCGCGCTGCCCGCCTCGGCGGTGGCCTCGTCCAGCACCACGACGGGCGGGTCGCGCAGCACGATCCGGGCCAGGGCCAGCTGCTGCTGCCGGGCGGGGGACAGGGGGAGCTCCCCCGGCCCGACCCGCGTGCCCAGCCCGTCGGGCAGCGCCTCGACCCAGTCCTGCGCGCCGACCACGGCCAGCGCCCGGTGCAGGTCGGCGTCCGTGGCGTCGGGGCGGGCCAGCGTGAGGTCCTCGCGCAGCGTGCCGGTGAAGACGTGGGACTCCTGGGCGATGACCCCGATCCGCTCCCGGACCGCGACGGCGTCCAGTTCGTCGAGGTCGGCGGCGCCGGACCGGCCCACCAGGGTGATGGTCCCGCCGCTCGCGGGGAACACCCCGCCGACGACCGCGGCGAGCGTCGTCTTGCCGGCCCCGCTCTCGCCGACGACGGCCAGCGAGGTCCCCGCGGGGACGTCGAGGTCGATGCCGCGCAGGACGAGGTCCTCGTCGGCACCGGAGTCGGAGTAGCTGTGCCGGACACCGCGGATGCGCAGCGAGACCGCTTCGCGGGGAGCCCGGGCCAGGGCCGCGGGATCGGCGTCGGGTTCGACGGGCAGGTCGGTGACCCCCACCAGGCGCCCCAGCGCAGCGGCCGCGCGCTGCACGTCGTCGAAGCTCAGCAGCAACGACCCCAACGGCCCGAAGAGCCGGTGGAAGAGCAGGGCCGCGGCCGTCACGTCACCGACGCTGACGTCCCCGCCGCGGACGAGGAGGAACCCCGTGAGCAGCAGGCTGCAGAGCCCGACCGCCTCCGCGCCGTTCATCGAGACCGACAACCGGGCGAAGGTGGCGAGCGCGGCCAGCGACGCGCCGATCGTGCGTTCGGAGGCGACCTCCACCCGGGCGCCCTGCAGCTGCGCCATCTCGTAGGCGTGCACCGTCGAGGCGCCGTGGAAGGACTGCAGGACGACCGTGGAGCGCTGCGCGGCCACGGCCCGTTCCCTCGCGTAGAGCGGTCCGGCCTTCGGGAGGTAGCCGCGCAGGCTCAGCGCGTAGACCGGGAAGACCACGCAGAACGCGAGGGCGAGGCGCCAGTCGAGGGAGACGAAGCCGACGGCGGAGAGCAGGACCGTCAACGCCGAGGCCAGCACCGTCGCGCCGAGCTGGACGGAGGAGGTGAACAGCTCGACGTCCTCGGTGACCCGGGAGGCGACGTCGCCGGAACCGGCGCGTTCCAGGACGCGCGGCGACATCCGCAGCGAGCGCTCCACGACCTGCTCGCGCAGGTCGGCGGCGATGCTCGCGCCGAGGCGCTCGGCGTCGCGACGGGCCAGGGCGGTCACGACCGCGGTGGCGACCGCGGTCACGGACAGCCACACCAGGACGGGCGTGAGCGACGTGCCCGTCCGCACGACGTCGACGGCGCGACCCAGCAGCAGCGGCAGCGCGACCGTCCCGGCACTGGCCAGCGTCGTGGTGACCAGGGCCGCCGCGAGCTCACGGGGGTTGCGTGTGGCCGCGCGGGCCAGCACGGCGGCGCTGCGCCGACCGGTGGCGACGGGCAGGGCGTGCGGGGTGCTCACCGCGCCACCGCGCTCGCGTAGTCGGGGTCGGTGAGCAGCTCGGCGTGGCTGCCGGTGCGGTGCCGGCCGTCGCCGGTCAGCAGCACCACCCGGTCGCAGCGGGCCAGCAGCAGCGGGGACGTCGTGACGAAGACCGTCGTCCCGGTGCCGGCCCGCAACCGGCGGATCCCGGCGGCGACGCGGTCCTCGGTGACGGCGTCGAGGGCCGTCGTGGGGTCGCGCAGGACGAGGACCTCGCGGTCGGCGGCCAGCGCCCGGGCCAGACCGATGCGCTGGCGCTGACCCCCGGAGTAGTTGCCCCCACCGTCGGTGAGCGGGGTGTCGAGGTCGTCGGGGGCGGCCGCGGCGTCCAGCGCGAGCGCCAGGGCGACACCGCGGCCGGCCGGGGCGGGCCCGGAGTCGAGGGCGTCGGCGAGGGTGTCGCCCAGCAGGTGCGTCTGGGCGGGCTCCACCAGTGTGCCCGCCCCCGCGGCGAGCGCGGCCGTCACGGCGTCGGCGGTCGCGGTGTCCGTGGTCACCACCCCGAGGACCTCTCCGGGCACGGTCCGCACGCCCCGTACCGTCGTCGCCGCGGTCGGGGGTGCGGGGGCGCTCGCGGGCACCTCGAGGATCGAGGCGACCCGACGCGCGCTCGCCCGGGACACCGCGAGCTGCTGGACGCACGAGCTGACGTTGCGGACGGGGTCGGCCAGGAAGCTGGCCATGCCCACGACGGTGACGAACTCACCCACGTCGAGGCGACCCTGCTGGACGAACGTCCCGGCGACGGCGGCGGTCGCGACCAGGACCGCGCCGGTGGCCAGGGTGCTGACGCCGACGACGACCGAGGTCCCCGTCGCGGCCTGGACCGCCGCGTCCCGCGAGGTGCGGCTGGCGAGGTGGTAGCGGCGGACGGCCTCGGGGACCCCGCCGAAACCGCGCAGCGGCCGCAGCCCGTTCAGCAGGTCCGCGGCGACGGCGGCGGCCAGACCGGCGCTGCGCTGGCGGGTGTGCATCTGCTTCTCCAGCCGCGGGGCGAGGGCCTGCAGGCCGAGGACCAGGACGGGGACGCAGACCAGGAGCCCCAGGCCCAGGGCGAGGTCGATGCGCAGCAGCACCACGGCCGAGACGAGCATCCCGAAGCAGCCCGCGGTGCCCCAGCTGACCAGGGCGAGGGACTCCGCCGCGTGCCGGGTGTCCGACGTCGCGATCGAGAGGGCCTCCCCGACCTGGCGTTCCCGCAGGACGGCGGGCTCGCGCAGGACGGCGCGGGCCACGGCGGTGCGCAGGAAGTGCGCCTCGGCGAACTCCGCCCGGTCGATCGTCCAGAACGCGAAGGTCCCCGCACTGGTGAGGACCGCGAACAGCGCCAGCACCGCCGCGATCGACACGACGATCGAGCGGGTGTCCCCGGTGCGCACGGCGCCGTCGACGACGGCGCCGATGGCGACCGGGACGAGGGCCTCGCAGGTCTGGTGCAGCATCGAGGACCCGCAGCCGATCGCGGCTGCGCGGGGGTGCCGTCGGAGGACGTCGACGACGGGGCGGGAGGACACGAGGGGTGACGCTAATCCACCCGCACCCGGGGTCACTCCACCTCGGCCGCCGCGCCGGAGAACTGAGCGTCGTGCAACCGCGCGTACGGCCCGCCCGCGTCCACCAGGTCGACGTGGCGACCCTGTTCCACGACCCGACCCGACTCCATGACGAGGATGAGGTCGGCGTCGCGGATCGTCGAGAGCCGGTGTGCGATGACGAGGCTCGTGCGGTCGGCCCGCAACGCCGCCATCGCGTGCTGGACCACGCGTTCGGTGCGGGTGTCCACCGAGGAGGTCGCCTCGTCCAGCACCAGCACGTGGGGTTTCGCCAGGTAGGCCCGGGCGATCGTGATGAGCTGCTTCTCGCCGGCGCTGATGCGTCCCGCGTCGTCGTCCACCAGCGTCTGGAAACCGTCGGGCAGGGTCTGCACGACGGTGTCCACGGAGGCGGCCCGGGCGGCCTCGAGGACGTCCTCCTCGCTCGCCGAGGGACGCGCGTAGGCGATGTTCTCGGCGATCGTGCCCTGGAACAACCAGGTGTCCTGCAGCACGATCGCGGCCCGCGAGCGCAGGTCGGACCGCGACATCGTCGCGACGTCCACCCCGTCGAGCAGGATCCTGCCCGCGTCCAGCTCGTAGTAGCGCAGCAGCAGGTTCACCAGCGTCGTCTTGCCCGCGCCCGTCGGTCCGACGATCGCGACGGTGTGCCCGGGTTCGGCGACGAAGGAGAGGTCCTCGATGAGGGGCTTCTCGGGGGAGTAGCGGAACGACACGTGCTGGAACTCGATGCGGCCCGGGCCGGAGGGCCTCGGCCCGTCCACCGGGTCCGGCGACATCGTCGGGGCGTCGAACAGTTCGAAGACGCGTTCGGCGGAGGCGACCCCGGACTGCAGCATGTTCGCCATCGACCCCAGCTGGGCCAGCGGCTGGGTGAACTGGCGGGAGTACTGCACGAACGCCTGCACGCCGCCGATGGTGAGGGTCCCCCCGGTCACCATCGTGGCGCCGACGACGGCGACGGCGACGTAGACGAGGTTCCCGACGAGCATCGTCGAGGGCATGATCGTCCCGGAGAGGAACTGCGCGCCCGAGCTCGCCGTGTACAGCTCCGCGTTCTTCGCGGCGAAGCGGTCCCGGACCTCCTCGCGGCGCCCGAACGCGGTGACGACGTCGTGGCCGGTGAAGGCCTCCTCGATCTGCGCGTTCAGCTGGCCCGTCTCGCGCCACTGGTTCACGAACAGCGGCTGCGACCGCTTCGCGATGACCACCACGATCCCCAGCGTCAGCGGGATCGCGACCAGGGCGAGCAGCGCGAGCTCCCAGGAGATCGTGAACATCATCGCGACGACGCCGATGACGGTGAGGACCGACACCAGCGCCTGCGACACCGTCTGCTGCAGGCTCTGGGAGATGTTGTCGATGTCGTTGGTGACCCGGCTCAGCAGCTCCCCGCGGGGGGTGGAGTCGACGTGGGAGAGCGGCAACCGGTGGATCGTGGCCTCGACGTCGGCGCGCAGCCGGAACACCGTGCGCTGCACCACGCGGTTCAGCAGGACGCCCTGGACGTAGGCCAGCACCGCGGACCCCACGTAGACGGCCACGGCCTGCAGGACGACGTCGCGCAACCCGTCGCGGTCCAGCGGCTGCCCGCCGAACGCGGTGGCGACGACGAAGTCGGTGGCCCGCCCCAGGAGCTTGGGGCCCGTGACGTTCAGGCCGACGCTCGCCACGGCCAGGACCAGGACGAGGACGAGCCGGGGCAGGTCCGGGCCCATGCGGCGCAGCAACCGCTTCGCCGAGGGGAGGAAGTCCACCGACTTCTGCGGCGGCCCCGCCATCCGCATCGGTCCTCCGCGCCCGCTCACGCGGCCACCTCCAGCTGGGAGCTGACGATCTCCAGGTACGTGGGGCAGGTCTCCAGCAGTTCCCGGTGCCGGCCCCGGCCGACGACCTTCCCCGCCTCCAGGACGACGATCTCGTCGGCGTCGACGATGGTCGAGACCCGTTGCGCCACCACGAGGATGGCCGCGTCGGGCAGGGTCCGCGCCAACGCCGTCCGCAACCGGGCGTCGGTGGCGGTGTCCAGCGCCGAGAACGCGTCGTCGAAGACGTGCACGGCGGGGGACTGCACCAGCATCCGGGCGATGGACAACCGCTGGCGCTGCCCGCCGGAGACGTTCGTCCCGCCCTGGGAGATCGGGGCCTGCAGGGCACCGGTCATCTCCCGCACGAAGTCCGCGGCCTGCGCCGTCGTCAACGCGGCCCACAACTCCTCGTCGGTGGCGTCGGGGCGGCCGAAGCGGAGGTTCGAGGCGACGGTCCCCGCGAAGAGGTAGGGCCGTTGCGGCACCAGGCCGACGCGTCGCCGCAGGTCGACGTCGGAGAGCTCGCGCAGGTCCACCCCGTCGAGCAGGACCGCGCCCGCGGTCACGTCCGCGAGCCGGGTGGCCAGGTTCACGACCGTCGTCTTGCCGGACCCGGTGGAGCCGATCACGGCCGTCGTGCGGCCGGGCAGGACGTCGAAGGTGACCCCGTCCAGGACCGGGCGGTCCGCGCCCGGGTAACTGAACCCGACGTCGCGGAACTCCATCCGTCCGCCCGAGGTGACCTCGACGGGTTTCCCGCTGTCGTGCACGGAGGGGGCGGTCTGCAGGACCTCGCCGATGCGCCCGGCCGACACCGCCGCGCGGGGACCCATCACGGCCAGGAACGTCGTCATCATGACGCCGGTGAGGATCTGCACGAGGTAGGACAGGAACGCGATGAGGGCCCCGACCTGCAGTTCCCCCGACTCCACCCGCGCGGCGCCGAACCAGACGACCGCGGCGCTGGCCAGGTTCACCACCAGCGTGACGAAGGGGAAGACGACGGCGAAGAGCCGCCCGGTCCGCATCGCGACGTCGGTGAGTTCCTCGTTGGCCCGCCCGAAGCGGGCCTGTTCGGCGTCCTCGCGGACGAAGCCCCGGATGACCCGCAACCCCGTCAGCTGTTCGCGCAGCACCCGGTTCACGGTGTCCAGCCGCTTCTGCAGCACCCCGAACAGCGGCCCGAGGCGCACCATGATCACCGCCATCACCGCCACCAGCAGCGGGACCGCCACGACCACCAGCCAGCTCAGCCCGACGTCCTCGCGCAGCGCCATGACGATGCCGCCCACGCAGAGGATCGGCGCCGAGACGATCATCGTGCAGGTCATCAGCACGAGCATCTGCACCTGCTGCACGTCGTTGGTGCCGCGGGTGATGAGCGAGGGGGCACCGAAGCGGCCGACCTCGGCCTTGGAGAAGGACAGGACGTGCTCGAAGACGGCGCCGCGCAGGTCGCGGCCCATGGCCATGGCCGCTCGCGCCCCGCACCACACGGCCGCGATCGTCGCCACCACCTGGACCAGCGTCACCCCGAGCATCAGCAGACCGGTGTGGACGATGTAGCCGGTGTCCCCGGTCGCCACACCCCGGTCGATGATGTCGGCGTTGAGACGGGGCAGGTACAACGAGGCCACGGTCTGCAGGACCTGCAGGACCAGGACCCCGATCAACAGCCCGCGGTGCGGGCGCAGGTGCTCTCGGAGCAGGGGGAACAACACGAGGTTCAGGTCTAGCAGCCGCTGGGCCCGGTGACATCAGACTTTCGTGTCCCCGTCGAACCTGCTGCTAGAGGCGCCCCGCGGCCTTGAGCGCGAGGTAGCGGTCGGCCAGGGCGGGGGCCAGCCCGTCCGGGTCCGCGTGCACGACCTCGACGTCGAGCCGGGTCAGCAACCGGGCCGTGCGGTCGCGTTCGGCCGTGGCGGCCTCCGCGGCGGCGGCGGTGTAGACCGCCTCGGCGTCGGAGCGACCGCGGGCCAGCTGCGCCAGCGCGGGGTCGTCGACCGCGGCGAGGACGACGGTGTGCCGGGTCGCGAGCTGCTCCAGCACCCCGAGCAGCCCCGAGTCCAGGACGGAGGAGTCCAGGGCGGTCAGCAGCACGACGAGCGAGCGTTGGCGGGCCGTGGTCCGGACCTCCGTCGCCACGGCGTCCCAGTCGGCCTCCACGAGCGAGGGTTCGAGCGGGGCGAGCGCCTCCACGAGCGAGGGCAGCAGGTCCCCGCGGGTGCCGCCCCGCACCCGCGCGCGGACGCGGCGGTCGTGCGCGACGAGGTCGACGCGGTCACCGGCCCGGGCGGCGAGCGCCGCGGTCAGCAGGGCCGCCTCGATCTGCGCGTCCAGGCGGACGCTGACCTCGCCGCTCAGCGAGCCCCCCGCGTCCAGGCGGGCCGCGGAGGTGCGGGAGGTGTCGAGCACGAGCAGCACCCGGCGGTCGCGCTCGGGACGCCAGGTGCGCACGACGACGGCCTGCCGGCGCGCGCTGGCGCGCCAGTCGATGGAGCGGACGTCGTCGCCGTCGACGTACTCCCGCAACGAGTCGAACTCCGTGCCCTGACCGCGGTGCTGGACGGCGCTGCGGCCGTCGAGCTCGCGCAGCCGGGCCAGGCGGGACGGCAGGTGCTTGCGGGACGTGAACGGCGGCAGCACCCGCAACCGCCCGGGGACGGGGGTCGAGCGCTGCCGGGCGGCGAGGCCGAGCGGGCCGGCGCAGCGCAGGGTGACCCGGTCGCTGAGGCGGTCCCCGCGTCGGGTGGGGACGAGGACCGTCGTGACGCGGCGGCGTTCCCCGGCGGGGAGGTCCAGGCGGTGCCGAGAGGAACGGGCCCCGGCGGAGGGGACCCAGGCGTCGCGCAGGAGCCCCCGCACCCGCTTGCCGCCGGTGTTGTGCACGAGCAGTTCCGTCTCGCGGGGTTCGCCGAGACGCACCGCGCTCAACGGCGGCCGCTGCACCTGCAGCGAGCGCGGCGACGGCGCGAGGACGACGTCGAGGACGACCAGGACCACGCTGAGGGTGCACCAGAGCCAGACCGCGGCCCACCCCGGCCAGGCCACGACGAGGACCAGCCCCGCGAGGACGAGCAGCACGGCCCGTCCGGTCAGCGCCATGTCAACCCCATGTCACGGCCCGATCAGCGGGGGACGGGGACGGAGCCGAGCACCGAGTCCAGGACGGCGTCGACGCTCACCCCGTCCAGCTCGGCCTCGGGGCGCAGCTGCACGCGGTGGCGCAGCGTCGGGCGGGCGAGCGCCTTCACGTCGTCGGGGGAGACGTAGTCCCGCCCCGAGAGCCACGCCCAGGCCCGCGCCGTCGCCAGCAGCGCCGTCGCCCCGCGGGGGGAGACGCCCAGCGCCAGCGACGGCGAGCTGCGGGTGGCCCGGCAGACGTCGACGACGTAGCCGAGGACCTCGCGCGAGCACTGCACCCGGCGCACGGCGGCGGCCGCGATCGCGAGCTGCTCGCGGGTCGCGACGGCCCGGACCCCGGCGGCGGCCAGGTCGCGCGGGTCGAACCCCGTGGCGTGGCGCACCAGGACCTCGATCTCGTCCTCGCGCGGGGGCAGCGGCAGGGTCAGCTTCAGCAGGAACCGGTCCAGCTGCGCCTCGGGCAGCGGGTAGGTGCCCTCGTACTCCACCGGGTTCTGGGTGGCGGCGACGATGAACGGGTCGGGCAGCGGACGGGCCTCACCCTCGACGGAGACCTGCTTCTCCTCCATCGCCTCCAGCAGCGAGGCCTGCGTCTTCGGCGGGGTCCGGTTGATCTCGTCGGCGAGCAGGATGTTGGTGAACACCGGGCCCTCGCGGAAGGAGAACCGCGAGCTCTGCGCGTCGTAGACCAGCGACCCGGTGACGTCGCCGGGCATCAGGTCCGGGGTGAACTGCACGCGTTTGGTGTCGAGGGCGAGAGCGGCCGACAACGTCCGCACCAGCAGCGTCTTCGCCACGCCCGGAACGCCTTCGAGCAGCACGTGGCCGCGGCAGAGGACGGCGATCACCAGCCCGGTGACGGCGGCGTCCTGGCCGACGACGGCCTTGGCGACCTCCTGGCGGACCGCCCGCAGCGCCTGCCGGGCGTCCTCGACCTCGGGGCCCTCGCTCGCGCGGGCCACGGGTGCTGCCGTCTCGGGGGTTTCCGGTTCGCTCACTTCTCGGCCTTCCTCGGGGTGGATCCGCGCACGTCGTCCTCCAGGGTGTCCAGTTCGAGGGCCAGCCGGACCAGCGCGGGGTCGTCGCGCGGGGAGGTCCCGGCCAGCAGTTCCTGCACGCCCGTCGCCGCTCGCCCGGTCAGCCACGCGACCTGGTCGGCCACGTCGTGCACGGGGGCCTGCGGGTCCAGGCCCACCGAGGCGCGCAGCCGGCGGGTGGTCGCGCCGCGCAGGACGTCCGCGGCCCGACCCGAGGCCCCGGCGCTCGCGTAGAGCCGGCCGTGACCTTCGACGGTCTCGGCCGCGCGGACGACGACGGGCAACGGTTCGCCCACCAGGCGACCCAGCCGGCGTCCGCGCCAGAAGAGCCCCACGAGGGTCGCGACGAGCAGCAGCGCGATCGCCGGGGCGAGCCAGCGCGGGACCAGGTTCAGCAGCGGCACGGTCGGGGAGTCGGTGTCCAGCGGGTCCGGCAGGTACCAGACGAGGGACGGGTCGGCGCCGAGCGTGCGCAGCGCGAGCGTCCCGTTGCCCTCGCGGTCGGCCCAGCGGTTCGTGAGCAGCGCCGGCTGGCCCAGGACGGTCAGCGAGGCCTCCGACCCGCCGACCCCGGACTCGACGCGCACGTAGGACCCGCCGTAGCAGGAGCGCGCGTCGCCCTCCGTCGTGTAGGTCAGCCCGCCCGCGCGGGCCCGTCCCGCCGCCACGGCCGCGGCCACGGTGCACCCCGGGTCGCGGTCCAGCGCCGCCTCCGAGCCCGTCTCGCGCACGTCGGGGGTCAGCGCCTCCAGCGTGTCGTCGCTGGGCCGCAGCAGCACCAGGTCCGCCCCCGAGGCGACGAGCACCTGCAGGCGCTGCGCGGAGAGCAGGTCGGGGTCGGTGACCAGCAGCGTCACCCCGCCGGTCCGGTTCTCGTCGAGGGCCCGGGTCGCGGCGTCGAAGGAGCGGGCCTGCGTGAGGCTCACGCCCTGGTCCTGCAGGACCCGCGCGAGCGCGCGGGCGCCGCTGGGGGAGACGGAGTCCGGGGCGAGGGCCTCCTCGCTGGTGCGCGGCGTGAGCAGGCTCAGCAGCAGCACGACCGCGACGACGACCACCCCGAGGGCGACGATCCCGCGCCAGCGGCGCCACGCCCCGCCCACCTCGGGTCGCGCGCTGCGGGTCTCGAACCCGAGCGCGCTCACGCCGCGACCACCGGTCGTGCGGCCGCGACGGCGGCGACCACGGCCCGCAGGTCCTCGTTCGTCGCGGCCCCGGCGCTGCGGCCGCCGTAGCGGATGTCGTCGAAGGTCCGCGCGGCCCGGGTCAGGGCTCCGGCGCAGTCGGGCAGCGTGGCCCCGGCCTGTCCGGCGATCTCGCCGGCGGTCCGCCCGGCGCGGGAGTCGATGATCGTCCGTTCCTCCAGCGAGCGGACCAGACCACGGAAGCGTTCGGCGACGGCGAGGTCCCAGTCGCCCGCGGTGGCCGCGGCGTCGGCGCGGGCGAAGTGGGTGGCCGACGGTTCGGGGCCGGCGTCGAAGACCGCGTCGGGTTCGCGCTGGCGGGCGCTGCGCCGCAGCGGACCCCCGACGAGGAAGACCACCGCGACGACGGCCGCCAGCAGCAGCACGACCACGACGACGGCGGTCCAGTTCGTGCCCAGACCCGGCACCCGCACCTGCGAGAGCCAGTCCTGCAACCAGGCCCACGCCCGCGCCAGCCAGGACCCCTGCGCCTCGCGGTACTCCGGACCGGCGAGCTCGCGCGCCAGCCACTCCCGGCCCTGAGCGCGGTCGGGGTCCAGCGGGACCCCGGCGAGGAGGATCACTGGCCGCTGGCCCGGTGCAGTTCGACGTCGAGACCCTCGCGGCGCATCCGCAGGTCCACGTAGACCAGGGCGGTCACCGAGGCGAGGAAGGGGTAGGCGACGACGCTGCCGATCACCGAGCCGAGGGTCGAGACGGTCTGGCTCAGCGCGAGCCCCCACGTCCCGTCGCCGACGGCGACGGCCAGGACCTGCCCGACGGCGCTGAACGGCACCGACACGGCCGCCACCACGGCGTAGACCACGACCGCGGTGAGCAGCAGGATCCCGAACGTCCGCCAGAACGTGCGGGCGGTGAGGCGGTACGAACGCCTCAGGGCCGCGCGGATCCCGAGGTCCTCCAGCAGCATCGCCGGGGTGGCCATCGACCACTTCACCCACAGGAACGCGCCGGCGACCAGCCAGGCGAGCAGACCGAGCAGCAGGGCGGCCACGCCGATCCCGGTGACCGTCGTGGAGTCGGCCTGCCAGACGACCAGCGCCCCCGGGGCCAGGGCGAGCGCGCCGACCGCGAGCGTGCCGAGGGTGATGACCAGCGACAGCCCGACGAGGGGCAGGACCCGGCGGGCGCAGGTGCGCCACAGCTCCCCGAACCCGATCGTGCGCCCGAGCACCGCGCGGCTCACGCTGACGATGAGCATCCCGTTGAGGACGAGGACCGCCACCGACTGCAGCACGGTGCTGAAGAGCAGCAGCGGCACCCCGCGCTGGACGGAGGAGAACAGGTCGTCGAAGGAGCCGTCGGCGGCCTCGAGCCGGTTCACCGCCCCGACGAGGTCGCGGGTGGTGACGTAGCTGGCGATCAGCGTCACGACCGAGGTGATGACCACGACGATCGCGGAGAGACCGACCATGACCCGCGGGTTCTGCCGGAAGGCGCGGAACGCGCCGTCCCAGATCTCACCCAGGCCCAGCGGCCGCAACGGCACGATCCCCGGCCGCGGGGCGCTCGGACGGCCCCAGGCGGGCGGCGGTGCGCCGGTCGGGCCCGGCTGCGGCTGTCCCCAGCCCGTGGGCCCGGCCGGGTCCGGAGTGCCCTCGTCCGGCCGCTGCCACTGGTCCGTCCCCATCGCCCGTACGCCCCCGTACCGCCAAGATCCACCCGTTGCCGGTGGCCCATGCTGCCAGAGGACGGGTGCCGAGCGGGGTCACGGCGTGGTGATCAGCCCCGATCACCTGCTGTACGGGCAAGATGACCCCATGAGGGGACGTGTCCTCGTGGTGGACGACGACACCGCGCTGGCCGAGATGCTGGGGATCGTGCTGCAGGGCGAAGGGTTGGAGACCCGCTTCTGCGCGAACGGGGACGAGGCGCTGGGCGCCTTCCGGGCCACGCGGCCCGATCTGGTGCTGCTGGACCTGATGCTGCCCGGGACGGACGGCATGGAGGTCTGCCGCCAGATCCGCGCCGAGTCGGGCGTGCCCATCGTCATGCTCACGGCGAAGAGCGACACCGTCGACGTCGTGCTCGGGCTCGAGGCCGGCGCAGACGACTACGTCGTCAAGCCGTTCAAGCCCAAGGAACTCGTGGCCCGGGTGCGGGCGCGGTTGCGTTCCGCCGGCGACCGCCCGCCCGAGACGCTGCGCATCGGCGACCTGACCATCGACGTCGCCGGGCACTCCGTGCGTCGCGACGGCCGGTCCCTGCCGCTGACCCCGCTGGAGTTCGAACTGCTGGTCACCCTGGCCCGCAAGCCCTGGCAGGCGTTCACCCGCGAGCTGCTGCTGGAGCAGGTCTGGGGCTACCGCCACGCCGCCGACACCCGGCTCGTGAACGTCCACGTCCAGCGGTTGCGCTCCAAGATCGAGGTCGACCCCGAGCACCCCGAGATCGTGGTGACCGTCCGCGGGGTGGGGTACCGCGCCGGTCCGCTCTGATGGGCCCGTTCTGATGGGTCGGGTGCTGGCCCGCTGGCGGGCCTCCCTGCAGTTGCGGGTCGTCGTCCTCACCACCCTGCTCGGGCTCGCCGTCGTCGTCGGGGTCGGCTCGTTCCTGCTCGACGGGATCGCCGACGGGCTGGTGGCGGAACGCCAGGAGGTCGCCCTCGCCGACGCCGCCCGCAGCGCCCAGACCGCGCAGCAGCAGTTCGACGCCTCCACGACCACGAACTCCGCCGAGGTCGAGCAGCTCGCCGGCGACGTCGTGTCCTCGCTGGAGGGCGCCGGTCCCGACCGGGTCCGCGGGGTGGTCCTGCTGCGCGCCATCGGCTCCCCGGACACCAGCGGCAGCGGGCAGGTCATCGTCCGCGACATCGCCTCCGAGGGGCTGGAGGCCGGCGACGTCCCCGTGGCGCTGCGCGAGGCCGTCGTCGACTCCGACGTCCAGCAGATGCAGATCGTCGACCTGCCCGACGCGGGCACCGCGCCGTCGCTCGTCGTCGGCTCCACCGTCACCCTGCCGCGGGCGGGGGAGTACGAGATCTACTTCGTCTACTCCCTGGCCAGCGAGGAGTCGACCGTCTCGCTGGTGCGCACGACGTTCGTCGGCGGCGGCATCGCCCTCGTCCTGCTCGTCGGGGCCGTCGCCTGGGTCGTGGCCCGGATGGTCGTCGAACCCGTCCGCGAGGCCGCCGGCACCGCCGAACGACTCACCGGCGGTCACCTCGACGAACGCATGCGGGTCCGCGGCAGCGACGACCTGGCCCGCCTGGCCCGGGCGTTCAACGAGATGGCCGCGGGGATGCAGCAGCACATCGAGCAGCTCGAGGAGCTCTCCCGGGTGCAGCGCCGCTTCGTCTCCGACGTCAGCCACGAACTGCGCACCCCGCTGACGACGATCCGGATGGCCGGGGAGGTCCTGCACGACGCCCGCGCGGGTTTCGACCCCGCCGTGGCGCGTTCCTCCGAACTCATGCTGACCCAGCTCGAACGGTTCGACTCCCTCCTCGCCGACCTGCTCGAGATCAGCCGCTTCGACGCCGGAGCCGCTGCGCTGGAACCCGATCCGCAGGACGTGCGGGCGCTGGTGCACCGCGTCGTGGAGTTCGCCTCCACCCTCGCCGAACGGCGCGGCTCGCAGGTGCTGCTCTCCGAGCCGGCCTCCCCGTGCACCGCCGAGGTCGACTCCCGGCGCATCGAACGGGTCCTGCGCAACCTGCTGGGCAACGCCCTCGAGCACGGGGAGTCCCGGCCCATCGAGATCACGGTCGTCTGCGACGAGCACGCCGTCGCCATCGGCGTCCGCGACCACGGGGTCGGCCTCGAACCAGCCCAGCTGCCGCGGGTCTTCGACCGCTTCTGGCGCGCCGATCCCGCCCGCGCCCGCACCACCGGCGGCAGCGGGCTCGGGCTGGCGATCGCGCTGGAGGACACCCGCCTCCACGGCGGCTGGCTGGAGGTGTGGGGTCGCCCGGGACAGGGGTGCCACTTCGTCCTGACCGTCCCGCGCACCGCCGGCCGGGCGTTGCGCTCCTCCCCGCTGCCCGTCGTCCCCCTGGGCTGGCGCGAACCCGTCGCGGCGCTCACCGCCGGACGGTCCCGCCCGTCCCCGGACCTCCCGTGAGACGCCGCGCCGCGCTCGCGCTGGCGCTCGCGGGCGTCCTCGCCGGGTGCGGTGGGGTGCCGCGCTCCAGCGACGTCGTCAGCGGTCAGCGCATCGAGGACGATCCCCGGATCGGTCTGCTGCAGGTCATCCCGGACGGCCCCGTCCAGGACGCCGCCGCCGTCGACGTCGTCCGGGGGTTCCTGCTCGCCGCGTCCTCCTCGGAACAGGACCACGCGGTCGCGCGGCAGTTCCTCGGCGCCGGGACGGCGCAGACGTGGCGCCCCGACGCGGGGACGACGATCGTCACGACCAGCCCCGACCTCGAGCTGCTGCGCCAGGACGCGGACACGGCCGTCGTCGCCGTCACCGCGCCCGTCGACGCGCTCGTCGACGCTGACGGGCACTACACCGAGCAACCCCCGGCCTCCACGTACACCCGCTCGCTGAACCTGGTCCGGGAGGAGGGGCAGTGGCGCGTCACCGACCCCGGCGACGGTGTCGTCATCACCACCCTCGACGCCTCCCGCACCCTGCGGCCCTTTCCGGTGTACTTCGCGACGTCGGGGCCCGCCACCCAGCTCGTCGGCGACGTCCGCTGGTTCGGTTACGACTCCTCCACGGCCACCCGGATCGTCCGCGCGCTGCTGGCGGGACCGTCGGCATGGCTGGCCCCGGGGGTCGACTCCGGGGCGCCGGTGGGCACGGAACTGCGGGTGGGGACGGTCCCGGTGGCGGCCGGGACGGCGACCGTCGACCTCACCGACACCGCCCTGGACGCCGACCCCACCCAGCGCGGTGTGCTGCTAGCCCAGCTGCGGGCCAGCCTCACCGGCCTGCCCGCCGTCGGCGACGTGCAGGTCAGCGTGGACGGCGCGGAACTGACCCGCGGGTCGGAGACCGCCGGCACCGACGTGCCGCGGGCCAGCGCACCGAGCGACAGTCGGCTGGTGGCGCTGGGGCCCCAGGGGATCTCGCGCTGGGACCGCAGTCAACTGCGCGCCGTCGCCGGCACCGGGCCGGGGCTCGAGGCCGCCGGTGCCGCCTCGCACCCCGCGGTCGCGGCCGACGGCAGCGTCTTCGCGGTGCTCACCGACGCCGGGAAGGTCGCCCGCACCCAGCGCACCGGCGGTCAGCTGGAACCCGCGGTGACCGGTCAGGGCAGTCTCGTCCCGCCCTCGATCGACCGCTTCGGCTGGCTCTGGACCGCACCGACGACGGCCGGGCAGCCTCCCCTCGTCGTCCCCACGGGAACCCCGCAGACCCCCGCCGTGCCGGTGGAACCGCCCGCCGACGGGCTGGGGGCCCTGGTGTCCGTGCGGGTCTCCCGGGACGGCGCGCGGCTGCTGGTGGTGGGCCGCGACGCCGCCGGGGCCGTGCACGTGCGCGTCCACGGCATCGTCCGCGACGCCGGCGGGAAACCGCTGCGCCTCGGCGTCGGGACGCCCGACCTCGTCCCCGGCGTCGCCGACGTCGCCGACGCCGCCTGGCTCGTCGACGACGAGCTGGTGGTGCTGACCCGTCCGCCCGGCGGCGACCCGGTGCCGGTGCTCGTCCGGGTCTCCGGTCCCAGCACCCGGCTGCCCGCCGTGCCGGGGGCCGTGACGATCGCCGGTGGCTGGAGCGAGCGCGACCTCGTCGTCGGCACCGCCGACGGACGCCTCCTCACCCGCAGCGGTGCGAGCTGGATCGTCCTCGCCGACGGTCGTGACCCCTCCTACCCCGGCTGAGCGGCTGACCGGCTGTCCACAGCCCCCGGGCCGACGCCCCGCCGGGGCCGAGCTGTGGACGGGTACCGGTGGGTGCCGCCGGGGGAGGTGATGCTCTGCCGGTGCCGCCCGTGACCTCGTTCCTGACCGCCGCCGCCGACCTCGTCTGGCCCGCCGACTGCGCGGGGTGCGGGCGGACGGGCACCGTCTGCTGCGTCCCCTGCGGACGGGCGCTGCGCGGCGGCGCCGGCTCGGAACTGCCCGACGGGACCCCGGTCCGGGCCTGCGCCACCCACGACGGCCCGGCCCGCCAGCTGCTGCTGGCGGTGAAGGAACGCGGCCGGGCCGAACTCCGCGGCCGCCTCGCCGGGGCGCTGGTCCCCGCCCTCGCCGACCTCGTCCCGCGCGGCCCGCTGGACCTCGTGCCCGTCCCGACGCGTCGCGCGAGCCGACGCGCCCGGGGCGGGGACCTCGTCGCCGACCTCGCGGCCCGCACCGCCGAGGTCGCGCGCCGCCGGGGGCGCGACGTGGGGGTGGCCCGGTCGCTGCGGGTGGTGCGACGGGTGGCGGACCAGACCGAGCTCGACGCGGCCGGTCGCCGGGCCAACCTCGCCGGGGCCTTCGCGCTGGCCGGCCCCGCCCCGGGCCGCCCCTGCGTGGTCCTCGACGACGTCGTGACGACCACGGCCACCGCGGCCGAAGCCGTGCGGGCGTTGCGCGCGGGGGGCGTCCGGGTGATCGGCGTGCTCTGCGTGACGCTGGCCTGAGCCGCGGGGGCGGATCCGCTGGGCGTTCACCGGGAAACGCGCGTCACACCTGGGCACCGGAGGGGGAGGGGGTCTAGCGTGTCTGCATGGCAGCCCTCACCGGCACCGTGGCCGACCTCGCGTCGGCCCTCGCCCCGGCGGAGTCCAAGGACGGACCCGCTCACCGGGGGACACGGTCCTGCCGGATGCTGCCCGCTCACCGTGCGCTCCCCCCGGGGGTGGTGCACGGCACGAGGTGACGGTCCGAGGCGGGCCGGCCCCACGTGCCGGCGCCGCCAGTTCGAACGAGGGAGGCATCCCGTGGAAGTTGTGGTCACCGGACGGCACACCGACGTCAAGGAGAGGTTCCGGCGCCACGTCGAGGACAAGCTGGAGAAGGTCACCCAGTTCGCCCCGCGCGCCCAGCGCATCGACGTCGAGGTTTCCCACGAGAACAACCGCCGACAGGCCAGCAACTGCGAACGCGTCGAGATCACGGTGCGGGACAAGGGACCCGTGGTGCGGGCCGAAGCCTGCGCGGACGATCCCTACGCCGCCCTGGACCTGGCGACCACGAAACTCTTCGAACGGCTGCGCAGGGCGCGCGACCGTCGCAAGGTCCACCACGGTCGGCACCGGCCGACGTCGGTGGCCCAGGCGACGGCCGGGTTGTCCGACGAGGTCCTGACGGGTTCCTTCGACCCCGCCCGACCGCTCGCGGAACAGGTGGAGCACACCGTGGCGGACGGTTCGCCGGTGCCGACGCCCGCCGTCATGGCCGGGACGAAACCCCCGACCGCGGAACCCGTCGGGTCCGGCTCCGACGCGGCGCTCGAGGACGCCTCGCCGGTCGTCATCCGAGAGAAGACCCACGACGCCGAGCCGATGACGCTGGACCAGGCGTTGTACGAGATGGAACTCGTCGGGCACGACTTCTACCTCTTCGTCGACGCCGCCACGAGTTCCCCGAGCGTGGTCTACCGCCGGCGCGGTTGGGACTACGGCGTGATCCACCTCGACCTGCAGGGCGGCGCCACGCCGCTCGAGACGGGATCCGCGGACCGGCGCAGCGCCGGTGACGCCGCCCTGACCGCCGTCGTGGCAGCCGCCATGCGCTGAGTCCGGACCGGAGCAGAGGGCGCCGCTCCCCGCCGCGGGGAGTGGCGCCCGCTGCTGCCCGTGCCAAGATCGCCGGAGAGCAGAACGGCACGCGGAGGGGGAACGGACGAGGATGACCGATCAGCCGGGCGAACGCACGAGCGGCGAGGCGATCCGCGTCGTCGTCGTGGACGACCACTCGCTGTTCCGGCGCGGGCTGCAGATGGTCCTCTCCGTCGAGGACGACATCGACGTCGTCGGCGAGGCCGGTGACGGCGCCGACGCGCTGGCCCGGGTCGAGGAGCTGCTGCCCGACGTCGTCCTCATGGACGTCTGGATGCCGCGCCGCTCGGGGATCGACGCCTGCGCCGAGATCAAGGCCGCCGCCCCCTCGACGAAGATCCTCATGCTGACCTCCTCGGAGGAGGAGGACGACCTCTTCGGGGCCGTGCGCGCCGGGGCCAACGGCTACCTCCTCAAGGACGTGCCGGCCGAGGAGGTCGCCGACGCGATCCGCGCGGTCATGACCGGGCAGTCGCTCATCACCCCGAAGATGGCCGGCCTGCTCCTCGGTGAGTTCAACGCCATGCGACGACGCGACGAGGAACGCGCCCTGGGGCTGCCCGGCGCCCCGCGGCTCTCGCCCCGCGAGCTCGACGTCCTGCGGCTGCTGGCGCGCGGGATGGCCAACCGCGAGATCGCCGGTTCCCTGGGCATCAGCGAGAACACCGTCAAGAACCACGTCCGCAACATCCTCGAGAAGCTGCAGCTGCACTCGCGGATGGAGGCCGTCGTCTACGCCGTGCGGGAGAAGATCGTGGAACTGTCGTGACCGCCGCCCTCCCCGTCCCGGTGGAGGAGATCACGGCGCGCCAGGCCCGGCGCGCGGCGCTCGCGGCCCAGGGCTTCAGCCGCCGCCGACCCGCCACCGTCACCGCGGCCGGGATCGCCCGCGTCGTGGACCGGCTCGGGATCGTCCAGATCGACAGCGTCAACGTGCTGTGCCGCAGCCACTACCTGCCCTTCTTCTCCCGGCTCGGGCCCTACGGCACCGACCTCCTCGACCGGGCCGCGAACCGCGGTCCCCGTCGCCTGGTGGAGTACTGGGCCCACGAGGCCAGCTACGTCGCGCCCGCCACCCACCGGCTGCTCCGCTGGCGGATGGACCGGGCCGCGGACGACGCCTGGGGCAGCGTGCGCAGCATCGCCCACGAACGCCCCGACCTGCTCGAGGCCGTCGTCGAGCACCTCGCCGTGCACGGCCCGAGCACCGCGCGCGTGCTCGAGGCGCAGCTGGCCCCCGGCGCCGTCCGCACCAGGGACAACTGGGGCTGGAACTGGTCGGACGTCAAACGCGCCTGCGAGCACCTCTTCTTCGCCGGCCGGATCTCCGCCGCCGGCCGCAACCAGCAGTTCGAGCGCCGCTACGACCTCACCGAGCGCGTCCTGCCGCCCGCCGTGCTGGCCCTGCCGGTCCCCGACCCCGCCGACGCCGTCCGCGAGCTGGTCCGGATCGCGGCGCGCGCCACCGGGGTGGCCACCGAGGCCAGCCTGCGCGACTACTTCCGCCTCCGGCCGGAGCAGTCGAAGGCAGCCGTCGCCGACCTCGTGGAGGCCGGTGAGCTGGAACCCGTCCGGGTCCGCGGCTGGGCCGCCCACCGACCCGCCTACCGCCTCCCCACCACCCCGACGCCGCGGGTCCGCGCCCGGGCCCTGCTCACGCCGTTCGACCCCCTGGTCTGGCACCGCGCCCGCACCGAGGAGGTCTTCGGCGTCACCGTCCGGCTGGAGTTCTACGTCCCGCGCGAGAAGCGCGTCCACGGCTACTACGTGCTGCCGTTCCTGCTGGGCGAGGACATCGTCGGCCGGGTGGACCTCAAGGCCGACCGGAGCGGCAGCGGCGTGCTGCGCGTCGAAGCCGCGTGGGCCGAACCCGACGCGCCGCCCGAGACGGCCGAGGAGCTCGCCGCCGAACTGGGCGACCTCGCCCGCTGGCTGGGCCTCGACGACGTCGTCGTGCTCGGCCCCGGCGACCTGGCGCCCGCCCTGGCCGGCGCGTTGAGGCGTTCGGGTCACTGACCCCCTCACCGCCTCAACATCACGTCCCCGCAGGCCGAAGCACCTGACGTGGACGTCGCCGCTCTCTCGCCCGAACAGCTCGGGCACGCCAGCACGTTGCTCGAGCACGTCCTGACGGAGCTCAGCGCCGGGGCGAGCGAACGCGACGTCCTCAACCGTTCCGCCGCCCTCGTCGCCGACCTCGTCGACGCCGACGTCGTCGCCGTCTGCGAGGGCGCCCACGTGCACGGCGGGGTCGGCCTCGGTCAGCGCTTCCTGCCCGAACGCGGTCTCGCCCGCGTGGTCCGCGACGGGGGCGGGTCCTTCGCCGTCCCCGGCCTCGGCCGGGTCCGCGCCACCGTCGTCGAGGTGCCGGCCCTCGAGGGCGTGCACATCGTCGTCGGGTGGGCGGAGGCCACCGAGACCCCGGAAGGCGTCCTCGCCACCGCCACCCTCGTGGCCCGCGTCCTCGGGCTCGTCGTCCTGGGCCGCCACGGGCGCGAACGGGAGCGCTGGCACCGCCAGCAGGGTGCGCAGGGGGTGGCCGAGCGCAACCGGCTGCAGCAGGCCCTGCGCCAGCGCGAGCAGGTCCTGACCACCTCGGTCCGCTTCCAGCGCGCCGTCTCCAGCCGTCGTCCCCTGCCGGAGCTGCTGGTCCAGATCGCCACGAGCTCCTCCGAACTCATGGACGGCCGCGCCGTCACGCTGGTGCTCGCCGACCCGCGCTCGCAGATGCAGATGCGCGTCGTCGCGGCCGTCGGTGACCCGCAGCTCGCCCCCGAGCTCGCCCTCGCCGCGACGAGCGCGCTCGGCGGTTTCGGCGTCGCCACCGGCGACGCGCACGTCCCCGCCGCGGCGGCCGTGCACATCAACGGCCGCAGCGTCGGCGCCCTCGTCCTCGACACCCTCGCCAGCGGCCCGCTCGACCCCGTCGGCACTACCGTCCTGCGCGCCTTCGCCGAGCACGCCAGCATGGCGCTGAGCCACGCGGACACCGTCCGCGCCGTCGAGGCCGCGTCGTCGGACTCCCTCACCAACCTGCCCAACCGGGCCACGCTGCTGCGCCACCTCGAGGTCTCGCTGCGCGTCACCGAGTCCGACGGCATCGGCACCGCGGTGCTCTTCGTGGACCTCAACGGGTTCAAGAGGATCAACGACACCCTCGGCCACGCCGCCGGCGACGAGGTCCTCTCCCGCATCGCGCGCCGCCTGCGCCGCTGCCTGCGCGGCGACGACCTCGCCGCCCGTCTCGGCGGCGACGAGTTCGCCCTCGTCGTCCGCGACGTCGAACCGGCCCGCGCCGCGGCCCGCATCGCCGCCCGCGTGCAGGCCGACGTGTCCCAGCCCCTGGAGACCCACGGGCAGTCGGTCCGCGTCGGCGCCAGCATCGGCATCGCGGTGGCCGAACCCGGCGTCGGTGCCGCCGAGATGCTGCGCCGCGCCGACAGCGCCATGTACCGCGCCAAGGCCGAGTCCCACGCCCTGGGCACGGGGTCCTCCGACACGAGCCAGAGCGCCCGGGAAGGTGTCGTGGCCGGCCGCGTCGTCCTCTTCGAGGCCGACATGCACGACGCCGACCGCCTGCGCAGCCAGCTCGAGCACGACCTGCTGCGCGCGGTCGGCGACGACGAGTTCGAGCTCGCCTACCAGCCCATCGTCCGTCTCGGCGACGGCGCGGTCGTCGGGGCCGAGGCGCTGCTGCGCTGGCGCCACCGCACCCGCGGGCTGCTCGAACCGGGTGCGTTCCTGGCCGGCGCCGAACGCTCCCCGGCCGTGGAGGAGCTCTGGCGCTGGGTCCTGAGGACCGCGTGCGCCCAGGCCGCCGCCTGGCGCGAGCAGGTCCCCGACCTCTCCATCACCGTCAACCTCTCCGCCGCCCACGTCATGACCCGCGGGGTGTCCGACGACGTCCGCAACGCTCTCACCGCGGCGTCGCTGGACCCCACGGCCCTCGTGCTGGACATCCCCGCCGACCTGCTCGGCGAGGACCCGGACATGCTCGCCGCGCGGCTCAAGAAGCTGCGCGCCACCGGGGCGCGGATCCTCCTCGACGACTTCGCCACGCTGCGCCCCGACGGCGACAGCGACGTGCTCGTCAACCACTCCCTCGCGCCGCTGCGCCAGTTGCCGGTGGACGGCGTCAAGCTGGACCGCACCCTGATCGCCGAGATCGACGGTCCCGACGGGGCCGACGCGCTCGCCGCGGTCCGCACCCTCTGCGAACTCGGCGCCGCCCTCGACCTGGGGGTCGTCGCCGAGGGTGTGGAGCGCACCGAGCAGGTCCTGCTGCTGCAGGAGGCCGGCTGCTCCGTCGCCCAGGGCATCCTGCTCGGCGCGCCGCGCTCGGTGGCCGAGCTCGGGGCCGAGCTGACCGCCGGCGAGCTGGGCCCGGTCGAGAAGCTGGCGACCGTCCCGGCGCTCGCCGACCTCGCCGACCTCGCCGGTCTCGCCGACTTCACCGGGGACCCCTTGGAGGGACCGGGGGAGGACGGGGACGACGCCGAGGCCGCGCTGGACGCGCAGTCGCTCTTCGCCCGGGAGTTCGGGCCGGTCGGGGTGGCGCGCGAGGGGGCCGTGGCCGTCCCGGTGCAGGGTGGCCCGGGGGAGGCACCCGTGCCCGTCCCCATCAGCGGTGTGCGCCCCACGGACCTGCGCAGGATGCTCGACCGCTCGCGCTGACGCCACGTCGCGAGACCACTGCATTCCGTAGAGGCACCGTCACGCGACGTTGCGCCGCTAGAGTGACGGGGTGCCAGCGATCGTCGAAAAGGTCCTCCGCGCCGGTGAGGGCCGCGTGGTCAAGCGCCTGCACCGCATCGCGGAGCAGGTGAACGCCCTCGAAGGTGACTTCGAGGCGATGAGCGACGAGGAGCTGCGGGGCGAGACCGACCGCTTCCGGCAGCGCATCGCCGACGGCGAGACGCTCGACAGCCTGCTGCCCGAGGCCTTCGCCGTGGTGCGCGAGGCCGCGCGCCGGACGCTGGGCCAGCGCCACTTCGACGTGCAGCTGATGGGTGGCGCGGCGCTGCACCAGGGCAACATCGCGGAGATGCGCACCGGTGAGGGCAAGACCCTCGTCGCGACGCTGCCGGCCTACCTCAACGCCCTGTCCGGCAAGGGCGTCCACGTCGTCACGGTCAACGACTTCCTGGCCGAGTACCAGAGCGAGCTCATGGGGCGCGTCTTCCGCTTCCTGGGCATGACGAGCTCCTGCATCCTCTCCTCGATGCGCCCGGACGAGCGGCGCGAGGCCTACGCGGCCGACGTCACCTACGGCACGAACAACGAGTTCGGCTTCGACTACCTGCGCGACAACATGGCGTGGAACACCGAGGAGATGGTCCAGCGCGGCCACAACTTCGCGATCGTCGACGAGGTCGACTCGATCCTCATCGACGAGGCCCGCACGCCGCTGATCATCTCCGGCCCCTCCGACTCCCCGACCAAGTGGTACGGCGAGTTCGCCAAGATCGTCCGCCGGCTCACCGTCGACGTCGACTACGAGGTGGACGAGAAGAAGCGCACGATCGGGATCCTCGAGGCCGGCATCGAGAAGGTCGAGGACCTGCTCGGGATCGAGAACCTCTACGAGAGCGTGAACACCCCGCTCATCGGGTTCCTGAACAACGCGGTCAAGGCCAAGGAGCTGTTCAAACGGGACAAGGACTACGTCGTCTCCCCGAACAACGAGGTCCTGATCGTCGACGAGCACACCGGCCGCATCCTGGCCGGTCGCCGCTACAACGAGGGCATGCACCAGGCCATCGAGGCGAAGGAGGGCGTGCCCATCCAGAACGAGAACCAGACGCTGGCGACGATCACCCTCCAGAACTTCTTCCGCATGTACGACAAGCTCTCCGGGATGACCGGTACGGCCATGACCGAGGCCGCGGAGTTCCACCAGATCTACAAGCTCGGCGTCGTCTCGATCCCGACGAACCGCCCCGCGGTGCGGATGGACCAGCCCGACCTCGTCTACAAGAACGAGCAGGCCAAGTTCAACGCCGTCGTCGAGGACATCGCCGAGCACCACGCGAGCGGTCAGCCCGTCCTCGTGGGCACGACGAGCGTCGAGAAGAGCGAGTACCTCTCGACCCTGCTCACCAAGGCCGGCGTCGAGCACACCGTCCTCAACGCCAAGCAGCACGAGCGCGAGGCCTCGATCGTCGCGCAGGCCGGTCGCAAGGGTGCCGTGACGGTCGCGACGAACATGGCGGGCCGCGGGACGGACATCATGCTCGGCGGCAACGCGGAGTTCCTCGCCGTCGCCGCGATGAAGGACAAGGGGCTCGACCCCGACGAGGCCCCCGAGGCCTACGAGGCCGCGTGGCCCGAGGTCGTCGAGCAGGCCAAGGCGTCCGTGCAGGCCGAGCACGACGAGGTCCGCGACCTCGGTGGGCTCTACGTGCTGGGGACCGAGCGCCACGAGTCGCGTCGCATCGACAACCAGCTGCGCGGTCGTTCCGGTCGCCAGGGTGACCCGGGGGAGTCCCGGTTCTACCTGTCGCTGACCGACGACCTCATGCGCCTGTTCAACGCCGCGCTGGTGGAGTCCTTCCTGACCCGCACGGGCATCCCCGAGGACGTCCCCATCGAGTCGAAGATGGTCTCCCGCGCCATCCAGAGCGCGCAGGGTCAGGTCGAGGGCCGCAACTTCGAGATCCGCAAGAACGTCCTCAAGTACGACGACGTCCTGAACCGCCAGCGCGAGGTCATCTACGCCGAACGCCGCAAGGTGCTCGAGGGGGAGGACCTGCACCTGCAGATCCGCCACTTCCTCGACGACGTCGTGACCGCCTACGTCACCGAGGCCACGGCCCGCGGCTTCGGGGAGGACTGGGACCTCGAGGAGCTCTTCGAGGCGTTGCGCAGCCTCTACCCGGTCTCCGTGACGCCGGCGGAGGTCGTCGAGGCCGCCGGGGGTCGCGGGAACCTCACCGTCGAGCGGCTCGTCGAGGAGATGCGTGGCGACGCGCAGGCCTGCTACGACGTCCGCGAGGTGGAGCTGGGCGAGGGCGTCGTGCGCGACCTCGAACGCCGTGTGGTGCTGTCGGTGCTGGACCGCAAGTGGCGTGAGCACCTCTACGAGATGGACTACCTCCAGGAGGGCATCGGATTGCGCGCGATGGCCCAGCGCGACCCGCTCGTGGAGTACCAGCGCGAGGGGTACCAGCTCTTCGGGGCGATGACGGAGGCCATCAAGGAGGAGTCGATCGGCTACCTCTTCTCGCTGCAGGTCCAGCCGGCGACCCAGCCGGGGGCCGCGGCGACCGCCCCGGGGTTCGGCGCGCCCCCGCCGCGTCAGCAGCTGCAGTACTCGGCCCCGACGGCCGAGGGTGACGTCGAGGTCCACGCCGGCGACGCCGCGGCGACGGACGCCGAGACCGGCAACCGGGCCCAGCGTCGCGCGGCCCAGCGCAGCCAGGACGACTGAGCGCAGCTCACGTGGGGCGGGTCACCCGAGTTCCAGCGCGGTGACCCGCCACCGCTCCCCGGAGCGGTCGGTGCAGCGCTCGATGCGCAGCGCCGCGGCGCGCACCCGGTCCGACTCCCTCAGCACGGCCCCGACCTCGGCCACGTCCGGGCGGGGGAACGACACCCGCAGCGTCCCGACCTGCGGTCGCACCGTCCGTCCGGTCCGGGCGCGCAGCCGGGCCTGCAGCGCCGCCCGCCGCTGCACCCCCGCGTAGATGTCGGCGGCGGACCACCGCAGCAGCTGCTGGGTCGGCCGCTGACCGGTGAGGACCTCGAGCAGGACGACGAGGTAGCGCCGCGTCCACGCCGTCACCTCCGGCAGCTCCGAGGGCGGTAGCAGCCGCGGGTCGACGATCGCGAGTTCGAGGACGCCCTGGTCGGGGCTGAGGTGGCTGAGGACGGGCCCCTCGGGACCGAAGGCGTCCTCACGTTCGTCGATGTAGGGCGGCAGCCCGTAGGGCAGGGGTACCCGTCCGGTGTCCGGCGTGAGGTCGTCGAGCAGGGCGGCGGTGGAGCTGGTCACGCGGAGGTCTCCTGGGTGCGGTGGCGAACGGGTGGCCGAACGGGTGCTCGGACGGGGGTCAGGGCAGGCGCAGGACCTGGCCGGGCAGCAGCAGGTCGGGATCGGCGCCGATGACGTCGACGTTGGCGGTGTGGAGGCGGTGCTGCTCGGCCATCACCTCACCGGCGGTGGCGTCGGGACCGCACCGTTGCGCGGCCAGCGACCACAGGCTGTCCCCGCGGTGGACGACGATCTCGCCGTCGACCTCCCGGGGTGCGGGGGGAGTGCTCGCCGTGGTGGTCTCCGGGACGGCGGCCCAGCCGAGGTCGAGGGTCGGTGCCGAGGTGGCCTGCAGCGGTGCGGAAGCGGCCCAGCCGAGCTCGGGGACCGCGGTCGCCGAGCCCCGTTCGGCCGCGCCGGCGGAGAGGGCGGCCGATCCCAGCACCAGGCCCACGACGAGCGCGACGACCCGGCGGACGGTCCGCGGGACGCCGGGGGAGGGCCGCACGGCGAGTCGCGGGTGACTGCGGGCCCGGACCTCGTCGGCGACGGCCACCAGGACGGTGAGCGCCAACCACCCCAGGAGCAGGGCGCCCACGACGGAGCACCCGCCGACGAGCAGGTCGGCGACCGTCGCGGTGCCCGACTGCGCGGTGCGCAGCGCCGGTGCCGCCAGCGCGAGGAGCCCGGCGCCGGCCAGAGCGGGCACGGCGGCCAGCCCGGCGCCGACGGTGAACGTCAGCAGGTGCCGAAGTCTGTGCACGGTAACCACCCTCGTGATCGCACGGCCCCAGTTGGACCAGTTGAGTCCTTCTGGGTGTCGTTTGGTGTCGTTTGCTGCGCCATGTCTAGCGACCACCTGTGCGCGGGGCCAGGAACTCCCGTGACATGCGCCCGATCGGAGGGCAGCGCCTGACGGTGGGTGAAGACGGGTGACGGGCGACCCGACGGGTGGTCACCGCGACGTAGCGTTGGGTCGTGCGCTGGGACGACCTCTTCGACGACCTCGCCGCCCGGGCGGAGCACGCCCACCGGCTCGAGCGGGACGAGGAGGTCGCCGACCGGATCCGCCGGGACGAGGCGACCGTCACGCTCGCCGCCCGCGTGCGCGCGGCGACCGGGGCCGTCACCTTCGTGCTGCGCGACGGCACCACGCTGAACGGGCGGGTCGAGGGGGTCGGACCGGACTGGTTCCTGGTCCGGGAGGCCGCGGCGTCGCGGCAGGTCCTGCTGCCGGCCGCGGCCGTGCTCGCACTGCGGGGGGTCCCCGGACGCAGTGCGGCGCCCTGGGGCGCGGTCGCGGCGCGGCGGACCCTGCTCCTGGCGGTCCGCGCGCTGGCCGGAGCCGGTGTGCACGTCGTCGTGCGCACGGGTGGTGTCGACGTCCGGGGCACGGTGGGTCGGGTGGGCGCCGACCACGTCGACGTCGTCGACCTCGACGACGTCGCCGAGGGTCAGCGTGCGGACAGCGGTGCGCGCACCACGACGGTGCCGTTCTCGGCGTTGCTCAGCATCACCGAGGTGGTCTGACCGGCAGGTCGGCCGGTGGGGTCGGTGAGCGGGTCAGTCGGTGTGGTCCTCGCCCGCGAGGACGCTCTCGCGGGTCTGGGTGTACATCCGCTGGATGTAGTCCTCGAGCTCGGAGTCCTCGACGCGCCACTGCCCCCGCCCGCCGACCTTGATGGCCCGCAGTTCTCCCGTGCGGACCAGGGCGTAGGCCTGGGCCGAGCTGATCGCGAGCGTCTCGGCGACATCCGCGAGCGGGACGAAACGGGCGGGCACGGGGTCTCCTGGAGGGCGTCGTCGGAGCTGTTCCTGGCGGGTGTCCGCATCCTCGCACGACGTCACCCTGGCGCATCGGCCGTTCGGGTGGCCTGTGGACAACCGCGGACCCCCGCCGCTCAGGAGCCTCACCATGGTCTCGACCACAGCGCCTGGAGCCCGGGAAGTGCCCGGACCTCCACGTGTCGGACGACGGAGGGCCCACCAGTGCGGACAGCGGTACGAGCGGTACGCGGACGTGACGTGCCGCCGGTGTCGGTCGTCCGGCGGGTGAGTGCCCCCTCGTGGCGCGATCCGCGGTTGCTGATCGGCCTGGCCCTCGTCCTGGCCAGTGTCGTGCTGGGCGCGCGGGTGGTCGGTGCCGCCCAGGCGACGGTGGGCGTGTGGGCGCTGGCCCGTGACGTCGGCGCGGGGCAGTCGCTGACCGCCGCCGACCTGCGCGTGGTCGAGGTGCACCTCGACGAGGGGACGGGGACGGCCTACCTCGAAGCCTCCACCGGCGCGCTCGACGCCGACCTGGTCGCTCTGCGGGGCCTGCGCGCCGGCGAACTGCTCCCGCTGTCCGCCCTGGGACGGAGCGGAGACCTCACGTCGCGACCCGTGACGGTGCCCGTCGCGGGGAACGTCCCGCAGGGTGTCCAGGTCGGTGCCCTCGTCGACCTCTGGGTCGTCCGGGCGGCCGGGGCCGGCGCTGTCGAGGACGCGGTCGAGCCGGAACGCCTCGTCGAGACCGCCGAGGTGTCGGCGGTCGTCACCGGCGGGGGTGCGCTCGGTGCCCGGTCGGGGGCCGACGTTCAGGTGGTCGTCCCGGAGTCCGCCATGCCCGCTGTCCTGCAGGCGGTCTCGAACGACGACGACCTGGTCCTGGTGCCGGTCCCCGGTGCCGGAGGTGCTCGCCCGTGACGCTGCCGGTGGTCGTCTCGGTGCCTGGGCCGGCCGAGGCGAGGCTCCTCGCGGGCTGGGAACCGTTGCGACGCGAGCTCGTCGTCGTGCGCCGTTGCCCGGACGTGGCCGACCTGCTGGCGGCCGCCGGGGCCGGTCTCGCCCGCGCCGTGGTGGTCGGGGCGGACCTCCCGGGGTGTGACAGCGAGACCGTCGAGGCGTTGCGGCGGTGGGGGGTCGCACTCCTCGTCCTGGTGCCGGAAGGACCCGAAGGGGAGGCGGCCGAACGACGCTGGCGCGCGGTGGGGGCGACGAGGTTCGCCCTCGAGGGACGGTCTCCCGGCGACCTCGCGCGGGACGTGGCGATGGCCGTCGAGTCGCTCGGCCGGGTGGACGAACCAGGCCCGGTGCCTGCGCTCGAACCGGTCGCCCAGGCCGTCCCGGGGCGCACCGTCGCGGTCTGGGGACCGCATGGTTCCACGGGACGCACCACGGTCGCCGTGAACGTCGCGTTCGAGCTCGCGTTGGCCGGGCAGGAGGTGCTCCTGGTCGACGCGGACACGCGGGGAGCAGCGGTGGGCCAGACCCTCGGTCTCCTCGACGAAGCGCCCGGTCTGCTCGCGGCCGTGCGCTCCGCGGCGGACGGCCGGTTGGACGTCGCCGCGTTGCAGCGGCACACCGCCGTCGTCGCCACCGGGCTGGGGGTCCTGACCGGTGCGACCGACCCGTTGCGTTGGAGCGAGGTACGTCCGGCGGCGTTCCGCCGGGTGCTCGAGGTCGGCGCGACAGCGCACGACTGGAGCGTGCTGGACCTCCCCGGCGGTCTGGAGGACCCCGTGCAGGGGGCGGGAGAGGGGCGCAGCCGGGACGCGATCACCACCACGGCGCTCGAGGCCGCCGACGTGGTCCTGGTCGTGGGTGCGGCGGACCCCGTGGGGTTGCAGCGCTTCGTCCGCGCCTGGGACCGCCTGCGGGAGGTGGCGCCGGACGCGCTCGTGGTGCCCGTCCTCAACCGGGTACGGGCCTCGGCCGTGGGGCCCCCCGCTGCCCGACGGACGAGGTCGACGCTCCGGCGCTTCGGTGGGGTGGAGAACCCCGTGCTGCTGGACGAGGACGCCGCGGCGGACGCTGCGTCGCTGGCCGGCCGCGCCCTGGCGGAGGTGGAACCGCGCAGCGGCCTGCGCCGCTCGCTCAGCGAACTGGCGATGCAGGTGGAGGCGGTGGTCGACCTGCCGCCGGACCCGGTGGAGGCGCTCGTGGGGGCAGGATTTGACCCGCTGCTGGCCCGCAGTTAACGTAGTTGTCACACCGCAGGACGGGGAGGAACGGACGGGAAACCGGCCGGTCTCCGGAGGCGGGGGACAGCTCCGAAGAGTTTCACCAGTTGCAGGCGCTCAACTGCGCCCGTCGACTGCCGATGAAACTGGAGCGTCCCGACCGGGCCTGAAAGTCCGGTAAGCTGGACGAACTACCGCAGACGAGAAGCCGCCGAAAAGCGGTCGACAGTCGTGCGTCCGGTTCTTGAGAACTCAACAGTGTGCCAAAAATGTTGATGCCATATATGTATCAACCCCCAATCGGCTGTCATTGCGCTGCGTTTTCTGCGTGGGTGGGTGATGGTTTGGGGTTCCTTTGGGATTGATCCTCGCCTCTTTCACGCCAGTG